>NZ_JBSGBN010000084.1:0-42257 GCF_053601275.1 Streptomyces sp. NPDC004752
GTGCTGGCCGCCGCGCGCACGACCCCCCAGGAGCGGGCCCACGGGCGCGAGCGCACGCCGCAGCTGCCGCCGCACGTCTGGGGCACCCGGCCCCCGCCGGCACGCACCCGTACGCCCCGGATGCGCCCCCTGCTCGTTCCGCTCGCCACGGCGACCGCCGCCGCGGCGCTCGTCGTCGCCGGACTCTTCGCGGTCCAGGCGGGCCGGACCCAGGACCGGCTGGACGCCGAGCGGGCCCAGGCGCGTGAGATCGCACACGTTCTCGCGGCCCCCGATGCCCGGGCGACCAGCAGCAAGGATGCCCGTGGCCGCGGCATCGCGGTGATCGCCTCCGCGGCCGAGGGACGGGCCGTCGTCACCCTCAGCGGGTACGGCGGTCCGCCCGGCGGGCGGGTGCGCCAACTGTGGCTCATGCGCCCCGATGTGCAACCGCGCTCCCTCGGGCTCTTCGCCGGTGACGCGCCCTTGATCGCGACCGGACTCGGCAGATCAGCGACGTCACTCGCGGTGACCGTCGAGCCCGCCGGTGGCTCCCCGCAGCCCACCGGTCAGCCGATTACGCAACTCGCCCTGAAATCGGTCGGATTCGGAGAGTAATCGTCAACCTCCTTGTGGGGAAGGTGAATCCTGTGGGCCAGATACCCGAGTGCCCGGATGGGGCGATAGGGTTACTCTGCCCGCGCCGGGTGGACTCGTTACGGGTGGGGAGTGACATGGAGCAGATAACAGTGCGCAGCAGGGCGAGGGTCCCTGCGATCAGCTGCGGGAGCAGCGCGACCAGCTCGCGCCTCGACCGCCATCTTTCGGTGCTGGCGGGTCCCGCCATACCGCGGCAGAAGACGGTCGAGGCGACATCGCTGATGCGTGAGCTGACCGCGCGTGACACCACGCACAAGCGCAGCGACCGGGACACACGGGTGCGCCGTGTGTCGCTCTTCGCGCCGCTGCGTCGGCTGCGGCGTTCGCTGTTCGGCGGCAACAGGCACTGACCCCCGCCGGGCGCGCGCTCGGGCCGCCACGCCGTCCCGGCGCCACGCTGCGATCTGGTCGTCCGTCATCCCCACGGCACGCAGCGGCGCCGTGGCGTGCTGCCCGAGCGCCCGCAGGTCTCGCCCGAAAGCCCGCACGTCCCCCATCCCTGCCCGCCCCCGCCCGGCACCGATGGGGGACCGGCACCCCGCTCCCCACCCCAGCTCCCACCACGGCCGTCCCGCGCGCACCCCATCCCAACCCACGCCACCCGCCGCCGCGTTCGGCCGCTCGTCAACGCCCCGACTGCCTTCGACCGACAGGGGAACGTGCCGCCGACGACCCTCGGGCACCTCAGAAGGCCGACGGTCTCCGTGGGCACCGCACTCGCCCTCATCGGCGGCACGTTACCCACCAGCTCAACCGCGCCCTGCGTGGCCGCCGCCCCCGGTCAGGCGGGCGCCATCGCCGCCGCCCGGTACCCCGCGGCGACCGCGGTCGACCCGATCACCCCGCCCGAGCGGCTGAAGGCGATCAAGGACGAGTCCACGGAGACGAGTTCGCGGAGCGGACGAAGGGCGTCACCCGGAAGACGGCCTTGCCTGACGGCCCTGCGCGACGGACATGGGCGACGGCCCTGTCCGTCGGCCCTGGGCCGCCCATGGATGAGTCGCCGGAGTGGTTCCTGAACAAGACCCGCAGGTCGTGGCCGCCGGACGCCATCGCCTGGCCGCCCCGACGGATCGAGCCGCAGGAGGAGTTCTCGTTCCGTGGCCCCGAACCGGTCGCCCGGAAGCAGCCGTTCACCGCTCGCCGCGCGTGTACCGGCGCACGGCGAGCGGCAGGGACACCGCGATCAGGACCGCGCTCCACGCCAGCGACCCGGCGACCGGGTGCGCCACCGGCCAGGCGGCGCCCTCCGGTACGGGGGCGTTGCCGAACAGGTCCCGCAGGGCGGCGGTGACCGCGCTGATCGGGTTCCACTCGGCGAGCGCGCGCAGCCAGCCGGGCAGGTTGCCGGTCGGGATGTAGGCGTTCGACAACAGAGGCAGCACGAAGGTCGAGGCGCCGAGCTGCCCGGCGGCCTCCTCGCTCCGGGTGAGCAGTCCGAGGAGGATTCCGACGCTCGTGCAGGCGAACCGGAACAGCAGCAACAGACCCACCGCGCCGAGCGCCCCGGCCGCCGACCCCTCGACCCGCCAGCCCACGGCGAGCCCGACCAGCAGCAGCGGCACCGTGCCGAGCGCGGCGACGACCACGTCCGCCACGGCCTGGCCGAGCGGCACGGCGGCCCGGCTCACCGGCATCGTACGGAACCGGTCCATCACACCCCGGTGCGCGTCCTGAGCGGCCTGGAACATCCCGGTCATGATCCCGCCCGCCGCGGTCGCCACCAGCAGCCCGGGGACGAGGAAGGACCGGTACTCCCGGCCGGGCATCGCGAGGGCGCTGCCGAAGACATAGCCGAAGAACAGCAGCATGTTCACCGGCATGAGCTGGGTGAGGACCGCGATCCCCGGACTGTTGCGGACCCGGCGCAGCTGCCGGCCCACCATTGCGACACCGTCGTACGTCCACGCGCTCATGCCGTGGCCTCCTTGCGCTCGGCGGTTTCACCCTGCGGGGGCTGGGCTGTCCCGGTCTCGGTCCCGGCGCTCTCGCCGGTCAGCCGGAGGAAGACGTCGTCGAGGGTCGGTGGGCGCAGGCTCGCGTCCAGCAACGGCACGCCCGCCGCGTCGAGTTCGCGCACCAGACGGGGCAGGGTCAGGGTGGGGTCGGTGGTGAACGCGCCGACGGACCGCCGGTCGTGGTCGAACGACGGCTCGCGGCCGGTGAGCCGGTCGAGGGCAGCGGCCGCCCGCGGCAGCGCGTCGGCGTGCGCGACGACGGCCTCGGCGTAGGAGCCGATGAGGGACTTGAGTTCGGCCGGCGATCCGGTGTGCGCGACGCGGCCCCGGTCCAGCAGGGCGATGTCGTCGGCGAGTTGGTCGGCCTCCTCCAGGTACTGCGTGGTCAGCAGCACGGTGGTGCCCTCGGCCGTCAGTTCGCGCACCGCGTCCTGGATCCGGTTCCGGCCGACCGGGTCGAGACCGGTGCTGGGCTCGTCCAGGAAGAGCACGTCGGGGCGGCGGACGAGACTCGCCGCGAGGTCCAGCCGGCGCCGCATACCGCCCGAGTAGGTGGACGCCCGCCGGTCGGCGGCCTCGGTCAGTCCGAAGCGGTCCAGCAGATCGGCGGCCCGCCCGGCGGGGCCGCGCACCCGGTGCAGGCGGGCGAAGAGCCGCAGGTTCTGCCGTCCGGTGAGGTCGCCGTCGACCGACGCGTACTGACCGGTGACGGCGATCCGGCGCCGCACGGCCGCCGCCTCCCGCGCGAGGTCGTACCCCGCGACCCGGGCGGAGCCCGCGTCGGGCCGCAGCAGCGTGGTGAGCAGCCGCACGGCCGTCGTCTTCCCCGCCCCGTTCGGGCCGAGCAGCCCGCAGACCGTGCCCTGCGCCACGGCCAGATCCAGTCCGCGCAGGGCGTGCACGGCGCCGAAGCGCTTCTCCAGGCGTTCACTAAGTACGGCGTACGTAGTAGTCATGCTTCGACCATAGCTCACTACGTACGGTGTACGTAACTAGGATGGTGGTGCGAGGTGATGATTCATGGCAGGCCGAGCGGCCGTCCCCGAAGTGATCTGGGCCCGTCCCGAGCGCACGGGCCGCGGCCCGAAGCCGGCGTACACCCGCGCCGATATCGCGGCGGCGGCCGTGCGGATCGCCGACGCCGACGGTCTCGACGCGGTCTCGATGCGCCATGTGGCGGCCGAACTGGGCTGCGGCACCATGTCGCTGTACAACTACGTCCCCCGCAAGGAGGACCTGTACGAGCTGATGGTGGACGCGGTCAGCGGTGAGCATGAGCTGTGGCAGTCGAGCGGGGACTGGCGCGCGGACATGGTCCGGGTGGCGCGGCAGACGCGCGCGCTGATGCACCGGCATCCATGGCTGCCGCGGCTGATGTCACCGGTGTACGGCTTCAGCCCGAACGCCCTGCGCTACATCGAGCACTGCCTGGCCTGCCTGGAGCCGCTGGAGGCGGCGCGGGGCCCGAAGCTGGAACTCGTCGCGATGCTCAACGGCGTCGTGACCACCTATGTCAGAAACGAGCTGGAGACCGCCGAGCGCACCCGCGCCCTGCCCTGGACGGAGGAGCAGGAGAA
Organism: Streptomyces sp. NPDC004752; assembly: GCF_053601275.1. Taxonomy (NCBI): domain Bacteria; kingdom Bacillati; phylum Actinomycetota; class Actinomycetes; order Kitasatosporales; family Streptomycetaceae; genus Streptomyces; species Streptomyces sp. NPDC004752. The sequence goes on from NZ_JBSGBN010000084.1 coordinate 4,175, forward strand.
CGCGGCCCGCAGTGCCTACCTCGGCGGCCGGATCGCCTCGGGCGCCTATCCGCACCTGGCGGCCGTGCTTGCGAAGGATCCCGGGCCGGTCGATATGGAGGCGGTCTTCGAGCGGACTTTGGACCGCATCCTCGACGCCTTCGCCCCGTCGGCGGCGCGCTAGACCGACCCGGACTGGTGCGGACCGGCCCGTACCGGCCTGGCTCGGACCGGCCCTCAGATCAGCGCGAACTGCCCCTCGGGGCCCTCCTCGTGGTGGTCCAGGACCGAGGCCGGCCGACGGGACGAGGCCGGCGGCGGGAGGACGGCCGCCGCGCGCAGCTCCGCGGCGGTGATCGGCGAACCCACGGTCAGATCGGCCTGCCGGGGTCGCAGCTCGGCCAGCAGGGCCAGCACCGTGATCAGTTCGAGCAGCTCCGACGTCCAGGACTGCGGCCAGGTCGCGGGGCGGACGGCCGCCAGGGTGCCGGGCGTTGCCTGTGCCGTCCGCGCGGTGAACCACTGCTCCAGCACCCGGACCCCGGCCACCTCGAAGTCCCAGGCCGCGGGCGGGACCGGCGCAATGCGACCCTCGTCGAGCTGGAGGCACTCCTCGGCGCGGTCGTAATGGATGGAAAGGGGACGCGGCGGGAGCGGGGCGCGGACGTAGGGGCGGCGGCCACCGGGGAGCTTGGGGCGTTCGCCGTCGCGGCGCATCAGCCACAACAGGCGGTGGCCCAGCTCCACGCCCCGTGACCACAGCCCCGGGTCCTGGGTGAACGGCACCGCCGGACCCGGCCGGGCCACCGCCAGAATCCAGGCCAGCACGTCCAGGGGCGTGGGGGTCAGCCCCAGCCGGGCGCCCAGGTGGTCCAGCAGGCCGGGCGTCAGATTGGGCTCCCGGCCGCCCGGCCGCCGGTACAGCGGACGGATCCGGCCGGGGCGCAGGGCGGGCAGCAGCGGCAGCAGCGACGTGGCCAGGAGCATCGGGCCCGGCCCCTCCCCGGCTGTCTCCACCGCGAACACCTGGTCCGGGTCCGCCACCCGCCACAGCTCCGGGCGGGCCGAGTCGATGAGCCGGTGGTCGGGGATCAGCCACTGCTCGTCGAACGGCGCGGCCAGCACGCGGACCGGCTCCGGACACGGGCCCGCCGCCCGCGCCAGCCGCTGTGTGCCGCCGCTCTGGCCGGGCAGCTGACCGACGGCCGAGTGCAGGGTGCGCGAGCGTGTCGGCTCGAACAGGGCCTCCCGGTCCGGGCCCTCGGCCTGCCCGAGAGCGTCCCAACGGGCCTTCAGGGACGCCGCGTCGGGGGCCGCCGGCCACCCCCGGCCGAGTCGCGGCGGTGCGACGGACCACGGCATGAGGTCCGCGAGCAGCGGAGCGTCGTCGTGCGTCACGCTGGGCATGGTACGACCTTCCGTCCGCGGGCGGGCCGGGAGTCTGATTGAGCCGGAGCCTGACTGAGCCATGCCACCTGGCCCGTGACGTCCGGTGCCGTGCGGCGCAAGGCGGGGCCGCCCTCGTCGCCCGAAGGGGCGCGGGGAACCGCGCGCCCAGCCGCGACGCTGCCCGCACCCGGCCACCAGCCTGCCGCACCACGGCGACCGACCGCCCCGGGCCGATCCGACGGCGTCACGTCGCTTCGAGGGTGACCGTGAAGGAGAACCGGTCCCCGCGGTAATGGATGACCGCCACGTCCAGTACCCGGCCGACCGCGTCGTAGGTCACACCCGTGTAGTGCAGGATCGGGCTGAGCAGCGGCACCTGGAGCAGCCGTGCCGTCTCCGGGTCGGCGAGCCGGGCCTCGACGGTGTCCGTGATACGGCCGATGTCCGCGCCCACCACATCCCGCAGCACCTTCGTCATCGGCCAGCGGACCAGGTCCTCCGGGTCGATGTGCCGGGCCAGTGCGGGACGGACGTAGTTGCGGGCGTGGTTGGTCGGCTCGCCGCTCTTCTCGTCGCAGCGCAGCCGGTGGTACGTCGCCACCTCGGCCAGGTCCGGGAAGTGCTCGGCGAGTTCGGCCGGTACCGCCGTCCGGCCCCGGTCCAGCAGTTCGGTCCTCATCCCGGACTGCTGGGCCACGATCGCGTCCACCGAGCCGAGCAGCCGCACCGGGGTGCCGCGCCGGGCGGCGGGCTCGATGAAGGTGCCGCGCCGCCGGTGCCGGCTGATCAGCCCCTCGTCCTCCAGTTCCTTCAGCGCCTGCCGCATGGTCAGCACGCTCACGCCGTAGTGCTCCGCCAGCCGCTCCTCGGTCGGCAGCCGCAGCGGGTCCTGGGGCGAGCGGCCGAGTATCGAGGCGCGCAACGACTGCGACACCTGGTACCAGAGCGGCAGCTTGCGGTTCAGGACGATCGAGTCCGGGGCGAAGGAGGTCACCGGCCTATCCGTATCCGCCGGGACCGATCAGCGCAATGGGCGGAAGTGTCGTTCCAGTCCCCGCCAGACGCCGTCGTAGTCCTGCTGGAGGTGGTCCGCGCGCGCCGCCTGGGGGGTGAGCGTGACCGGCCAGCGCGTCTCGAACATGAACGCCAGCCCTTCGTCGACGCGCTGCGGCGTCAGCTCGGCGGTGCTCGCCCGGTCGAACGTCTCCCGGTCCGGTCCGTGCGCCGACATCATGTTGTGCAGCGAGCCGCCGCCCGGCACGAAGCCCTCCGCCTTGGCGTCGTACGCGCCCTCGATCAGGCCCATATATTCGCTCATCACATTCCGGTGGAAGTACGGCGGCCGGAAGGTGTTCTCGCCCACCAGCCAGCGCGGTGCGAACACCACGAAGTCGACACCGGCCAGCCCGGGAGTGTCGGACGGCGAGGTGAGCACCGTGAAGATCGACGGGTCCGGGTGGTCGTACGAGATGGTCCCGAGCACATTGAAACGGCGCAGATCATAGGTGTACGGCACATGGTTGCCGTGCCAGGCGACCACATCGAGCGGGGAGTGGTCGTACGTCGCCGTCCACAGGTTGCCGCAGAACTTGTTCACCACCTCCACCGGGCCGTCGACGTCCTCGTACGCCGCGACCGGCGCCAGGAAGTCGCGGGCGTTGGCCAGTCCGTTGGCGCCGATCGGGCCGAGGTCGGGCAGCCGGAACGGTGCACCATAGTTCTCGCACACATAACCCCGCGCCGAGTCATCCAGCAGCTCCACACGGAATCGCACCCCACGCGGAATCAACGCGACCTGGCTGGGCGCCACATACAGCGGGCCGAACTCCGTGCGCAGCAGCAGCCCGCCGCGCTCCGGCACGATCAGCAGCTCCCCGTCGGCATCGCTGAAGACGCGCTCCATCGAGGAGTCGGCGTGGTACAGGTGCACGGCCATGCCGCTGCGCAGGGTGGCGTCGCCGTTGCCGCCGAGGGTCCACAGCCCGGCGAGGAAGTCCGTCCCGGCCGGCGGTTCGGGCAGCGGGTTCCAGCGCAGCCGGTTCGGGTCGGGCACCGACTCGGCGAACGGGGCCGTGTGCACCGCCCCGTTGCCGGTGCGGGTGAACGCCGGGTGCGCGGCGGACGGGCGGATGCGGTACAGCCAGGAGCGGCGGTTGTACGCCCTCGGTTCCGTGAACGCCGTGCCGCTGAGCTGTTCCGCGTACAGCCCGAGCGGGGCGCGCTGCGGGGAGTTGCGGCCCTCGGGCAGGGCGCCGGGCACCGCCTCGGAGGAGTGCTCATTGCCGAAGCCGGTAAGACCGGGGAGATGGGCCAGGTGCTCGGCCGTCCTGCGCGCGTTCCCGCTCATGATCGCTCCCTTGCGAACCCGATTCCCCCGCCGACTGGATTCCTCTGCACCACCAATTCCTGTGCAGCACCATAGGAATGCGAAGGTGCGGACGCAAGGACGCCTGTCTGCTCCCTGAGAGGTACGGCATCGGCCGGAACTCCCGACTCCAGGGGGATCCGGGCCGCAGGCCGGTGTTCTACGCTCCCGGGCATGCCGTGGACCCGTGGACTGCTCGGCGCGCTCACCGTCTGCGTCCTGCTGCTGGCCGGGGCGGCGGGCTGTGGAACCGGAGAGCCGCGCGAAAGGACCGGAGCGCGGTCGCCCGCACCGGCGGGCCGGCTCCTCGACAAGACGGACGACGAGGGGCGGCGCGCCCGACGTCGACATCGAGATGACCCCCGACGCCGCCGACGGCTGGGACGTACGGCTGACCGTCCGCGACTTCCGCTTCCCGCCGGACGGCACACGGGAACGGGCGCGGGTCGGGCGCGGACTCGCCCGCCTCTTCGTGGACGGCGAACCGGTCGCGCGGCTGCGTGTCCCGCGCCACTATCTCGCCGCCCCCCTGCTGGCGCAGGGCACCCACCAGGTCACCGCGCGTCTCTACGCCGACGACGGCACGGTGTGGGCGGTGCATGGCAAACCGGTCGAGAGTACCGCCGACGTGACCGCGTCGGGAGCGACGGCAACGCTGGCCGCGACGGCGCCACCGGCCCCGACGTCGTCGTCGGGCACGCCGCACGGGGGGGAGTGGCATGGGCGGGTGAGCGGTTCCGGCGCGGTCCCGGCGCGGTCCCGGCCGGGGCGGGGGGCGCACCAACTCACCGGCGGAATCAGGTTCACGTACCGGCAGGCTTGCGTCGGGTTGTCGGGTGTCTGTGGCGGTGTTGTGGGTGGTTGCGCAGTTCCCCGTGCCCCTTGAGGGTGGTTGCAGTCGGCGGTGTGGCAGTAGGTCGCGTGCCGCGGAAAGTGTGTCGGGTTGCCGGGTGTCCGCGGCAGTGCCGTGGCCGAGTGCGTCGGGCGTCGGGCTCCGTACTGTGGGACGAGGTTCACTGGATTCCGCCTGACAGGCATCATGAGGCCCGTGCCCCATGCGACATCGCTCCGCCGCGCCCCCGTTCAACGCCGCAGTGCCGAACGCCTGGAAAGGATCCTCGACGCCTGCGCCGACCTCCTCGACGAGGTCGGTTACGACGCCCTGAGCACCCGTGCCGTCGCGCTGCGCGCCGGCGTGCCCATCGGTTCCGTGTACCGCTTCTTCGGCAACAAGCGGCAGATGGCCGACGCCCTGGCCCAGCGCAACCTGGAACGCTACTCCGAGCGGATCACCCGGCGTCTGCAGGGCGCCCGGCCGGGCGACTGGCGGGCGGCCGTGGACGCCGTACTGGACGAGTATCTGGCCATGAAGCGCACCGCACCCGGCTTCTCCCTCGTGGACTTCGGCAACCAGATACCCGTCGGCGACCGGCACGCCGAGCCCAACCACCGGGTCGCCGACAGCCTCACCGCCCTGCTCTCCGGCTATCTCGGCCGCACCCCCGACGAGGAGTTGCGGCGGACCTTCCTGGTCGCCGTGGAAACCGCCGACACCCTCGTCCACCTCGCCTTCCGGGTGGCCCCGGAGGGCGACGAGGCGATCATCGCCGAGACCCGGGACCTGCTGCGCGCCTACCTGGCACGGGCGTTGGACTGACGGCCCGGCCGCGGGCGGGCCGCCGACCGACCGCGGCTACCCCTCCCACCCGAGCATACCGATCGGTATGCTCGCGGCCAGTCCGCACGCCCGCAGCCGTCACCCGCCCGGGAGGACCCGTGTCCCACACCGCTCTGCGCATCTGCCCCCTGTGCGAGGCCACCTGCGGGCTGACCCTCACCATCGAGGGAACGCGCGTCACCCGTGCCCGGGGCGACGGCGACGATGTGTTCAGCAAGGGGTTCATCTGTCCCAAGGGCGCCGCCTTCGGTGCCGTCGACGGCGACCCCGACCGGCTGCGCCGCCCCCTGCTGCGCACGGACGGCGAACTGCGCGAGACCGGCTGGGCGGAGGCGTTCGACGCGGTGGCCGCGGGCATCCGGCCCGTCGTCGAGCGGTACGGCCCGCACGCGGTCGGCGTCGTCCTCGGCAACCCGAACGTGCACACGGTGGCCGGCGCCCTCTACCCGCCGGTTCTGCTCGGCGCGCTCGGCACCCGCAGCCTGTTCACCGCCTCCACGCTCGACCAGATGCCCAAGCATGTCTCCAGCGGACTGCTCTACGGCGACGCCGGCGCCATCCCCGTACCCGACGTCGACCGCACCGACCATCTGCTCCTCATCGGCGCCAACCCGCTGGAATCCAACGGCAGTTTGTGCACCGCGCCGGATTTCCCCGGCCGACTCAAGGCGCTCAGGGCGCGTGGCGGACGGCTCGTTGTAGTCGACCCGCGCCGCACCCGCACCGCCGCGCTCGCCGACCGGCACATCGCCATCCGCCCCGGCACCGACGCGCTGCTGCTCGCGGCGATGGCACACGTCCTGTTCGAGGAAAACCTCACCGACCTCGGAGACCTCGCCCCGCACGTCCAGGGCCTCACCGAACTCCGGGCGGAACTCCGGGACTTCACCCCCGAGGCGGTCACCGGCGCATGCGACGTGGCCGCCGACACCATCCGCGCCCTCGCCCGCGACCTGGCCGCCGCCCGCACCGCCGCCGTCTACGCCCGCATCGGCACCTGCACCGTTTCGCACGGCACCCTCGCCAGCTGGCTGGTGGACGTCCTCAACATCCTCACCGGCAACCTCGACCGGCCCGGCGGCGTTCTCTTCCCACAGGCCGCCACCGACCGGACACCCCGCCCCGCCGGACCCGGCCGCGGGTTCGCCCTCGGCCGCTGGCACTCCCGGGCCGGCCGGCACCCGGAGGCCAAGGGGGAGCTGCCGCTGGCCGCCCTCGCCGAGGAGATCGACACCGTCACCGAGGAGGGCGAGCCCGTCCGCGCCCTCATCGCCGTCGCCGCCAACCCCGTCCTGTCCGCGCCCGACGGCAACCGGCTCGACAAGGCCCTGGACTCGCTGGACTTCATGGTCGCCGTCGACCCGTACCTGAACGAGACCTCCCGCCACGCCCATGTCGTCCTCCCGCCGCCCCCGCCCGCCCAGAGCCCGCACCACGACTACGCGTTCAACACCCTCGCCGTGCGCAACCAGGTCCGCTACAACCGCCCCGCCGTGCCGCTGGAACCCGGCCGGATGGCCGAGACCGAGATCATGGCCCGGCTGGTGCTGGCCGCGACCGGGGCGCACGGCACCGACCCGGCCGCCGTCGACACCATGGTCGTCGACCAGACCCTCGGCAGAGCGGTCCGTGAGCCGCACTCCCCGGTGCACGGCCGGGACCCGCGCGACCTTTCGGCCCTGCTCACCGGTGAGGACGGCCCCGAGCGGCGGCTCGACATGATGCTGCGCCTCGGCCCCTACGGCGACGGCTTCGGCGCCCGCCCGGACGGGCTGAACCTTCAGCGGCTGCTCGCCCACCCGCACGGCATCGACCTCGGACCGCTGCGCCCGCGGCTGCCGCAGCCGCTGAAGACCCGCAGCGGCAAGGCCGAGCTGCTGCCGGACCCGATCGCCGACGACCTGCCACGGCTGCGCGCGGCCCTGCGCGAGCGGCCCGCCGGCCTCGTCCTCGTCGGCCGCCGCCAGTTGCGCTCCAACAACAGCTGGCTGCACAACGTGCCCGCTCTCACCGGCGGTTCCAACCGGTGCACCCTGCAGATCCACCCCGAGGACGCGGCCCGCCTCGGGGTGCGCGACGGGGCCGCCGTGCGCGTCAGGGGCGCCGGGGGAGCGGTGACCGCCCCCGCGGAGGTCACCGACGAGGTGCGCCGGGGCGTGGTGAGCCTGCCGCACGGCTGGGGCCACGACCGGCCCGGCACCCGGCTGAGCCACGCCGCCGCCGACCCCGGGGTCAACGTCAACCAGCTCCTCGACGGCAGCCTGCTCGATCCGCTGTCGGGCAACGCGGTCCTCAACGGCGTACCCGTGGAACTGGAACCCGCACCCGCGGCACGGCTGTGACCTGGAGTCCTGTGGGCAGTACTCGGGTATCACGATCTTGTTGATGCGGTGTGGTGGCATCTGACGTCAGCGCACCGCCGACGATGCCGCCGACCGCGGCACCCGTGTTGATCCCCGTGCTGATCCCCGCGCTGATGCCCGTGCTGATCCCCGCGCTGTTCCGCATGGCCAGGGTCGGGTTCGGCGACCACACCGGGTTCGTGGTGAAGTGGGAGGTGCCCCCATCGTGGGTGGTGCTCGGGGCAGGCACGCTCCTCGGCATCATCCGATCGCACCAGGGAGGACCGCATCGTGAGGCCCGGGGAGGACCGCAACGTGAGGCCCGGCCGGAACCGCGGCTGGCTCCTCCGACTCGTCATCGCCTTCGGCTTCGTACAGGGGGCGGTGTCGATGGCCCGGCCCGCCGTCTCCTACCGGGCCCTCGCGCTGGGCGCCGACGAGCGGGCGATCGGCGTCATGGCGGGCGTGTACGCGCTGCTGCCGCTGTTCGCCGCCGTACCGCTCGGCCGCCGCACCGACCACGGCCGCTGCGCGCCCCTGCTGCCCGCCGGTGTCGTACTCATCGCCGGCGGCTGTGCGCTCAGCGGCATGGCGGACTCCCTGTGGACGATGGCCCTGTGGAGCGGCGTGATGGGCCTCGGCCATCTCAGCTTCGTGATCGGCGCCCAGTCGCTCGTCGCCCGCCAGTCGGCGCCGCACGAACAGGACCGCAACTTCGGCCACTTCACCATCGGCGCCTCGCTCGGCCAGCTTGTCGGGCCGATCGCGGCGGGCGGCCTGATCGGCGGCCCCGACATGGCCGGTACCAGCGCCCTGGCGCTCCTGGTCGCAGGGGCGGGCGCGGCGGTCGCCGTCACCTCACTGTGGCGCATCGAGGACCGTACGGCCCGCACGTCCCGCACCGCGTCCGGCGCGCGCGTCCCCGTCGGCCGGATCCTGGGCGCCCGGGGTGTGCCCGCGGGCATGCTGATCAGCCTGTCCGTGCTGTCCGCGACGGACATCCTCACCGCCTACCTTCCGGTGGTCGGCGAGCACCGGGGCATCGCGCCGTCCGTCGTCGGCGTCCTGCTCAGCCTGCGGGCCGGTGCCACCATCGCCTGCCGCCTCGTCCTGACCCCGCTGCTGCGGCTGCTAGGCCGGTCCGCGCTGCTCACCGTGACCTGTCTGCTGGCGGCCCTGCTGTGCGCGGGCATCGCGCTCCCGCTGCCGCTGTGGGCGCTCGGTCTGACCCTCACCGCGCTCGGCTTCTGCCTCGGCGTCGGCCAGCCGCTGTCCATGACGACGGTTGTACAGGCCGCCCCCGATGATGCCCGTTCCACCGCCCTCGCGCTGCGGCTGACCGGCAACCGCCTGGGCCAGGTCGCCGCCCCCGCCGCGGCCGGCCTGGTCGCCGGGGTCGCCGGCGTGGCCGCGCCGTTCGTCATGCTCGGCGCGCTCCTGCTGCTGTCATCGGCGGTGGCCCTGCGCTCCCCGTCCCGCCCGGCCACCACCGCCCTGCCCCACCCCAGCCCCGCACCCACCACCCCCGCCACCGGCCCGAAGCCCACCGCCGTCGTCGAGCCCCACCACGGGGTCGGGCCGGACCCCAAACGCTGAGCCCGCCGGGGGCTCGCCGCGGGTGGGGGCGTCAGGGTCTGTTCGGGGTCCGCTTTCGGCGGGGGCTGACGGTTGGCGTTGGGTGGCGTCGTGGGGGTCGGGTCGGGTTGTGGGGTTGGGTTTATCGGGGGTCCGGCTTCGGCGGGGCTGTCCGTGGTCGATGAGCGTTGTTGTGGGGTGGGGCCGGGCGTGGGGTTGAGCTGGTCGGGGGCCCGTCTCGGGTGGGGGTGGGCCGTCGTTGTCGTTGCGCGTCGCCGCGGGGCCGAGCTGGACCCCAGACGTTGAGCCCGCCGGGGCCCCTCCCGGACGGGGCCCGTCCCCGGCGGGGGCCCATCCCAGACGAGCGGCCATCCCAGGCAGGGGCCGCAGCCGTCGTCGAGCGTCGCCGCGGGTCGGGCCGGGCGCAAGCGCTGAGCCTTCTTGGGGACCCACCCCGGTGCCGGGTCCGCCGCTCTCGCCGAGCGCCGAGCAGCGACGGCCGGGCCGAGACCGGTCAGCTGGGACGGAGCCGGTTGGCGGGGACGGAGCCGAGCGGCGGTGGGGACTGAGCCAGTCGGTGGCGACGGAGCCGAGCGACGGGGACGGAGCCGGTTGGTGGCGACGGAGCCGAGTGGTGGGGACGGAGCCGAGTGGTGGGGACGCAGAGCGGCCGGGATGGATCCGAGAGGTGGGTCCGTGCTCCGTCTGTGCGGTCGAAAGCCGTCGGAGGGGCTGAATCAATGCTTCCGTTTCGCCTCTCACCTGGGCTTTCATGGGCGTCCTGGCACGCATCTTCCCACCGCCGCACGCATTCCGTTAGCTTCCGTGACCCATAGGCTCTGTTCGACCCGCACGGGGCCTTCGACCGACGGAGCACCAGCGCTCTGATGAGGCCCCCGGGGGCACCTGCGATGACACGCGCCATCTCGTTGCACGACGTGAGCAAGTCCTACACCCGAGGCACCCGGGTGGTGGACCGGCTCTCGCTGGACATCGCGCCCGGCGAGTTTCTGGTCCTCCTCGGCCCCTCCGGCTGCGGCAAGTCCACCGTGCTGAGAATGATCGCCGGGCTGGAGGAGATCGACGAGGGCACGCTGCTGCTCGACGGCACGCAGGCCAACGACCTTGAGCCCGCCGGGCGGGACATGGCGATGGTCTTCCAGTCCTTCGCCCTCTATCCGACCATGACCAGCCGCGACAACATCGGTTTCCCGCTGCGCATCGAGGCCCCTGACGAGGACCCCCGCCCCCGCGTGGACGCTACCGCCCGCATGCTTGGCATCGAGGAACTCCTCGACCGCTTCCCCGCCCAGCTCTCCGGCGGTGAACGCCAGCGCGTCGCCATGGGCCGGGCCATCGCCCGCCACCCCTCCGCCTTCCTGATGGACGAGCCGCTGTCCAACCTCGACGCCAAGCTCCGCGCCCATCTGCGGGCCGAGATCTCCCAGCTGACCCGGGAGTTGGGCGTCACCACGGTCTACGTCACGCATGACCAGGCCGAGGCCATGTCCCTCGGCGACCGGGTCGCCGTACTGCGCGGCGGCGTGCTCCAGCAGGTCGGCAGCCCCCGCGAGGTGTACGCGCTGCCGCGCAATGTCTTCGTCGCCGCCTTCGTGGGCACGCCCCGTATCAATCTGCTGCGCGGCCTGGTCCGGGCCCCGCTCAACGGCGCGATGACCATCAGCCTCGGCAAGCAGTACCTCCGGCTGCCCGAACCCCTCAGCCTGGACCACCAGTTGCTCCGCGTCCAGCAGGGCCGCGAGGTGATCGTCGGGCTGCGCTCGGAGGCGATCCGCATCGCCCAACACTCCTCCGCCCGCCCCGGCGAGGTGCCGCTCACCGGGCTCGTGGAGCATGTGGAGTTCCAGGGGCACGAGGTCCTCGTCCACTTCAACACCGGTTCCAGCCCGGCCGTCGTAGCCGACCTGGAGGCCCCGCGCCCGGCCGGCCGTCCGGCGCGCCGCCGTCGGCGCGAGGGCGCGACCATGCTGGAGCGGATCCGGGAGCGGGCCGGTGCCCTGCGTGCCGGGCCGGTGGCGGTCCTGGACCGTCCGGCGGACACCGATCCCGACCCCGCGCCCGCGGAGGGCCGGCTGCCGGGTGATCTGGTGGTGCGGACCACCCCGGACATCCGGCTCAGCCACGGCATGCAGGTTCCGCTGCTCGTCGACCTCGCCCACCTGTTCGTCTTCGACCAGCAGGGCGAGCGCATCTCCCCGGCCCCGGCGCGGCTGCCGGACCTGGGCGAGTGACCCCACCGGGCGACCGCCGACGGGTCCGGCCCGCCCGCTGAGGTGCTGAGCGCCCGGACGGCCCGGACGGACCCGGCAGCTCGGGCGGCCCGGGCGGCTCGGACCCTGGCCAGGGAGACCTCCGGCACGGGCGAACCAACGCTAGTTTGTGGTTCGGACGACGCAGCCCCGCCGGGAGGAAGCAGCATGAAGGCACACGACGCCCTCTACATCGACGGCGCCTGGCGCCCCGCCGACGGCCGCGATGCGATCGAGGTCGTGAACCCGGCCGACGAACGGGTCGTCGGCCAGGTCCCGGCGGGCACCGCCGAGGACGTCGACACCGCCGTGCGCGCCGCCAGGGCCGCTCTCCCGGGCTGGGCCGCCACCGCGCCCGCCGAACGCGCCGCCCGGCTGGCGGCGCTCCGCGACGTGCTGGCCGCCCGCAAGGAGGAGATCGCCGAGACGGTCACCGCCGAGCTGGGCGCCCCGGTGGAGTTCTCCCGGGCCGTGCACGCGGGCCTGCCGATCGCGGTGGTCGGCTCGTACGCCGAACTCGCCGCGACCCATGTCTTCGAGGAGCGGGTCGGTAACTCGACCGTCCACCACGAACCCGTCGGCGTGGTCGGTGCGATCACCCCCTGGAACTACCCCCTCCACCAGATCGTCGCCAAGGTCGCCCCGGCGCTCGCCGCAGGCTGCACGGTGGTCCTGAAGCCGGCCGAGAACACCCCGCTCACCGCCCAGTTGTTCGCCGAGGCGATGCACGAGGCGGGTCTGCCCGCGGGCGTGTTCAATCTGGTCACCGGCCACGGTCCGGTGGCCGGCCAGGCCCTCGCCGAGCACCCGGACGTCGACCTGGTCTCCTTCACCGGTTCCACCGCCGTCGGCAGGCGGATCGGCGCCATCGCGGGCGGCGCCGTCAAGAAGGTCGCCCTCGAACTCGGCGGCAAGTCCGCCAACGTCATCCTGCCCGGCGCCGACCTCGCGCGGGCCGTGGCCGTCGGCGTCGCCAACGTGATGTCCAACTCCGGGCAGACATGCAGCGCCTGGACGCGCATGCTCGTGCACACCGACCAGTACGACGAGGCCGTGGCGCTGGCGACGGCCGCCGCCGCCAAGTACGGGGACCGCATCGGGCCGGTGGTGAGCGCCCGGCAGCGGGCCCGGGTGCGCGGCTGCATAGAGCAGGGGATCGCCGAGGGCGCCCGGCTGGTCGCGGGCGGCGCCGACGCCCCGCGCGAGAAGGGCTACTACGTGCGTCCCACGGTGTTCGCGGAGGTGACCCCGGAGATGACCATCGCCCAGGAGGAGATCTTCGGACCGGTCCTCACCCTCCTCCGCTACGCCGACGAGGAGGACGCGCTGCGCATCGCGAACGGCACGGTCTACGGCCTCGCCGGCGCCGTCTGGGCCGGCGACGAGGCGCACGCGGTGGCCTTCGCCCGGCGTATGGACACCGGCCAGGTCGACATCAACGGCGGCCGCTTCAACCCGCTCGCCCCCTTCGGCGGCTACAAGCAGTCCGGCGTGGGCCGGGAACTCGGCGCATTCGGGCTCGCCGAGTACCTTCAGACCAAGTCCTTCCAGTTCTGAACCAAGTCCTTCCAGTTCCAAGGGAGTCAGCGAGTCATGGCCGTACGAGCCGCCGTCCTGCCCGCCGTCGGGGCCCCGCTGGAGATCACCGGCATCGACCTGCCGGAGCCGGGCCCCGGCCAGGTCCGGGTGCGTCTCGCCGCCGCTGGTGTCTGCCACTCCGACCTGTCCCTGTCGAACGGCACCATGCGGGTGCCGGTCCCGGCCGTCCTCGGCCACGAGGGCGCGGGCACGGTGGTCGCCGTGGGCGAGGGGGTCGCCCATGTCGTGCCCGGCACCGCCGTCGTCCTCAACTGGGCTCCGTCCTGCGGCCGGTGCCACGCCTGCTCGCTCGGCGAGGTGTGGCTGTGCGCCAACGCCCTGGCCGGCGCCGCCGATGTGTACGCCCGCACCGTGGACGGCACCGACCTGTATCCGGGCCTCAACGTGGCCGCGTTCGCCGAGGAGACGGTGGTCTCGGCCTCCTGCGTCCTGCCGGCGCCGGACGGTGTTCCGCTCACCGACGCCGCCCTCCTCGGCTGCGCCGTCCTGACCGGTTACGGCGCCGTGCACCACGCGGCCCGGGTGCGGCCCGGGGAGACGGTCGCGGTGTTCGGGGCCGGCGGGGTGGGCCTCGCCACGCTCCAGGCGGCCCGGATCGCGGGCGCCGCGCGGATCATCGCCGTCGACGTGTCGCCGCACAAGGAGGAGCTGGCGCGTGGCGCGGGCGCCACCGACTTCGTTCTCGCCTCCGAGACCACGCCCCGGGAGATCAGGGCCCTCACCGGCAAGCAGGGGGTCGACGTCTCCATCGAGTGCGTGGGCCGTGCGGCCACCATCCGGGCCGCCTGGGAGTCCACCCGCCGCGGCGGCCGGACGACGGTGGTCGGCATCGGCGGCAAGGACGAGCAGGTCACGTTCAACGCTCTGGAGATCTTCCACTGGGGCCGGACCCTGACCGGCTGCGTGTACGGCAACAGCGATCCGGCACGCGACCTGCCGGTCCTCGCGGAGCACGTCCGCACCGGTGACCTGGACCTGGCCGCGCTGGTGACGGACCGCATCACCCTGGAGGACATCCCGACGGCCTTCGACACCATGCTGGCGGGCCGGGGCGGCCGGGCCCTGGTGGTCTTCTGAACGGGGCTCCGGTGCGGCACTGATGGTTCGGCCACCGCCAAGGGGTCATTGGTTCGGCCGCCGCCGAAGGCCATCACACGGTGCGCGCGACCCGCTCGTACTGCTGTGCCAGCCCGTCCAGCAGCGCCGTCAGCCCCGTCTCGAAGGCCCGCTCGTCGATCTTCTCCTGCTGCTCGGCGAGGAGGTATGCCTGCCCGAGGTGCGGATAGTCGGCCGGGTCGTAGGCGCTTGCGTCGCTCACGAACCCCCCGGCGAACGAGCCGAGCGCCGAGCCCATGATGAAGTACCGCATCAGCGCACCGATGGACGTGGCCTGCCCGGACGGCCAGCCGGCGTCGGCCATCGCGCCGTAGACGGCGTCGGCGAGGCGCAGCGCCGCGGGCCGGCGGCCGGGGCCGCGGGCGAGGACCGGGACGATGTTGGGGTGGTCGCGCAGGGCGGCCCGGTAGGAGACGGCCCAGTCGCGCAGTGCCGTCCGCCAGTCCCGGCCGTCCTCGAACATCGACAGATCGACCTGTCCGCTCACCGAGTCGGCGACCGCCTCCAGGATCTCGTCCATGGTGCGGAAGTGGTTGTAGAGCGAGGGCCCGCTCACCCCCAGCTCGGCGGCGAGGCGACGGGTGGAGACGGCCGCGAGGCCCTCCGCGTCCACGAGTTCCCGTGCCGCCCGGACGATCCGGTCGGTGCTGAGGAGGGGCTTGCGCGGTCGGGCCATGGCGCACATGGTAGGGCGCACATGGTACGGAGCCGAAGCGCCGCCGACGGCCAGGACCGACCTCCGGTGCCCACGTCCGCTGCCGGGACCGACGTCCGGTGCCTCACGTCGGCTGCCGGGGCCGACCTCCGGCGCGTGCGTCGGCTGCTTCGGGCGTCTCGGCGCTCTGAGTACGTGTCTGAGTAGCTGAACGGATGTGATCCCAGCCACGCCGCGCGACGCTTGCCCGCATGAGCGACACACCGGTCAAGCAGCAGAACACGACCGCCTACTACGGTCAGGCGGTCGCGTCCTTCGCCGTTGCACTGGCGGCCACCGCCCTCGGCATCTACAACCTGCACACGGATGCCTGGGTTCGCGCGTTCCTCGGCATCGCCGTCCTGTATCTGGTCACCTCCGCCTTCACCCTGTCGAAGGTCATCCGGGACCGTCAGGAGGCCGGTCAGATCGTGAGCCGGGTGGATCAGGCACGGCTGGAGAAGATCCTCGCCGAGCACGACCCGTTCACGAAGCTGTGACCGGCACCGCACGGCGGGGGCGGTCGGCGGGACGAGCGGCGTGCAGGTGAGTACGCCTCCGAAGGGGGCCGCTAAGCGCCCGCTCACCTTCGGCGGTATGGTGGAGCTCCTGTCACCGAGAGGGGCGAGCGATGAGTACGGCGCAGGAGAGGACCGGCGGCGAGGTCGAGCCGTGGGAAGAGGTCACCCCTGACGCGGCCCGCCGGCTGCTTGTCGCCGCCGTGGAAGCCTTCGCCGAGCGCGGGTACCACGCGACGACGACCCGTGACATCGCGGGCCGCGCCGGCATGAGCCCGGCCGCGCTCTACATCCACTACAAGACCAAGGAAGAGCTGCTCCACCGGATCAGCCGCATCGGCCATGACAAGGCGCTGGACATCCTGCGCACGGCCGCCCGGCGCGAGGGCAGCGCCGCGGAGCGGCTCGCTGACGGGGTGAGTTCCTTCGTCCGCTGGCACGCCGGCCGGCGCACCACCGCGCGGGTGGTGCAGTACGAGCTGGACGCGCTGGGGCCGGACGCCCGCGCGGAGATCCTCGCGCTGCGCCGCCAGGTCGACGCGGAGGTGCGCGGGATCATCCGGGAGGGCGTGGCGTCCGGCGAGTTCGACGTCCTCGACGTGCAGGGCACGACCCTCGCGGTGTTGTCCCTGTGCATCGATGTGGCCCGCTGGTTCAACGTGAACGGCCCCCGGACGCCCGAGGAGATCGGCGCGCTCTACGCCGACCTCGTGCTGCGGATGGTCGGGGTCGAGTAGTCCGGGGCCCGAGGTCCGGGGCCGCCGGACGGCGGCGCTCAGAGGTAGTAGCGGGAGACCGACTCCGCCACACAGACCGGCTTGTCGCCGCCCTCGCGCTCCACGGTGAAGGCGACGGTCAGCTGGACGCCGTCAGTGACGTCCTCGACGTCACTGATCCGCGCGGTGGCGCGCAGCCGGGAGCCGACCGGGACGGGGGCGGGGAACCGGACCTTGTTGGTGCCGTAGTTGACGCCCATCCTCACACCGTCGATCCGCAGCAGCTGCGGGCCGAACAGCGGCAGCAGCGACAGGGTGAGGTATCCGTGCGCGATGGTCGTGCCGAACGGTCCCGCCGCGGCCTTCTCCGGGTCGACGTGGATCCACTGGTGGTCGCCGGTGGCGTCCGCGAAGAGGTCGATCCGCCGCTGGTCGACCTCCAGCCAGTCGGTGTACCCGAGCTGCTCGCCCACGGCGGTCTTCAGCTCGTCGGGGGAGGTGAAGATCCTCGGTTCTGCCATGTCCCTGACCCGGCCTCTCGCGTACGTACGGAATCGTTCATGGAATCGCCCATGGAATCACCCAGGGAGTCGTCCATGAAGTCGTCCATGGAATCGCCTACGGATAAGCAACTGCTTAGTGTGATCTGGGCTGGGGGCCATGTCAACGGATCGCGACGGTGGCGCGGTGGGTAGGCTCTGACGAGTGCCCCAGATCCCCGAGAAGATCCATGAGCTGACCGTCGGCCAACTGTCCGCGCGCAGCGGCGCCGCCGTGTCCGCCCTGCACTTCTACGAGTCCAAGGGGCTGATCAGCAGCCGCCGGACCGCCGGCAACCAGCGTCGTTACACCCGTGACACCCTGCGCCGCGTCGCCTTCGTCCGGGCGGCCCAGCGGGTGGGCATCCCGCTGGCCACGATCCGCCAGGCGCTCGCCGGGCTCCCCGAGGAGCGCACCCCGACCCGCGAGGACTGGGCCCGGCTCTCCGAGGCGTGGCGCTCCGAACTGGACGAGCGCATCGCACAGTTGAACCGGCTCCGCGACCACCTCACCGACTGCATCGGCTGCGGCTGTCTCTCCCTGGAGAGCTGTGTCCTGTCGAATCCGGACGACGCCTTCGGCGAACGCGGTTCGGGTTCGCGTCTGATGGTGGAACGTCCTCGTTAGACGCCCGGCGTTAGGCGTCCGGCTGGGAGGGCGGCGAAGGGCCGCCATCCGGCCACGGCTCGATTACGGCTACGCGCGCCCACGCCGGAGGGGCGCCGGTTCCGGTTCGCCTCAGGCGCCGGTGGTCACCCCGACGGGCACCGACACCCGCGCCCGTATCGCGTCCAGGGTCTTCGCGTGAGCACGCGCGGCGGCAGGCTCTCCTGTCCGCACGGCGCCCTGGGGTGGACATGTCTGTCACCCCGGCCGCAACCGCCCCGGCCGCGGAGCGGGCCATCGCCTCCGGCGACAGCGGCACACACGCGCCGTCGGCGTTCCCCCGCCGCCCGTTGAGAAACGCCCGCACCCTGCCTCGATGATGCCGGTCGGCACTGACGGAGGGGTGCGGCATCCCCGGCGCACCCCGGTCGGTCAGGCCGACATGAGCAGACGCCCGCGCCGGGCGTAGCCCAGTGCCTCGGGCGTGAGGACGGGCCGCGGTACGAGAATCCCGCAGTCCACGCAGACCGGACCGGACGAGGGTTCGTGGTCCAGGTCGTACTTCCAGACGAGGCGCTCCCCGTCGCACACCGGGCAGGTCGAGCCCGGCGCGCGCTCAAGGGCGGCGATCAGCCGCCGCAGCACCTCGGCGAGTGGTTCACGGGGGTGGACCCGGGGGTCGTCGCACCATGCGACCCCGAAGCCGCCCCAGGTCAGCCGGTGCCAGTCGTCCACGCTGCCCGGCCGGCGCAGCCCGTGCTGCTTCTCCTTCCTCCGGCGCTCGGCGAACTCCCCCTCGTAGCCGAGCCAGACCGCCCGGGCCTCCTCCAACTCCTCCAGCGCGCCCACGAGACGCACCGGATCGGGAGAACGGTCCTCGGGGCCGAACCCGGCCCGGGAGCACAGATGGTCCCAGGTCGCCCTGTGCCCGTAAGGGGCGAACCGCTCAAGGCACTTGCGCAGCGAGTAGCGCCGTAGCGCCAGGTCGCACCGCGGGTCGCGCACCTGTCTCGCCAGACTCCGGAAACCGGCCATCGCCCTGCACCTCCGTCACACCTGCACCTTTTGTACTTCGGTCACTTCGGCGTCGTCGTACGGACTTCGCGCGACGTCGACGGATAGACGTGTCGACACGCGAATCGGCTCCATCCGATTTCCGATGCCCGTCATAAAGCGCCCCCGGTTGACGTGGACAACGGCTGCGGCGATTCCGAAAAGTGACGCATGCTCATCTTCAATCTCGGGGATACCGGCGGTAACGTCCGGCCCACCCCCGTCGGGAGGAGCTGCCCATGCCACGGCACACCCCACGCAACGTGTTGTTCGACAAACTGAGAACTCCCGGCCGCCGCAGAGGGTTCCTGAAGGCGGCGTCCGTATGCGCTCTGTTGGCCGGACTGCTGTCGCCCCTGACCCAGCGGGCGACGGCCGCCGAGCCGCCCGCGGTGCGGGCCGCGGCCGCCGACGACCACTGCGGCGGACAGTGTGCCGACATCCTGCCGCCCGGTCAGAACGGCAACGCGACCCTCGTCCAGATCCTCCTCAACCAGACCCTGGGCATCCAGCCCGACCACGCCGAGGACCAGCTCGGCCCCTACGCCGACCTGGCCGCGGGCTACTCCGCGCTCACCGACGCGAAGATCAACACCTTTTTCAACGACGCCTCGTTCGGGGTCCCCGCCGACCAGGTCGCCACCACCGAGAAGCCGGCCGGCCGCACCGATGTGACGATCGTCCGGGACAAGAAGACCGGCGTCCCGCACATCACCGGCACCACCCGGTACGGCACCGAGTTCGGCGCCGGCTACGCCGCGGCCCAGGACCGGCTGTGGCTGATGGACGTCTTCCGGCATGTCGGCCGCGGCCAGTTGACCTCGTTCGCCGGCGGCGCCGCCGCCAACCAGGGCCTTGAACAACAGTTCTACCGCAACGCCGCCTACACCGAGGCAGACCTACAGGCGCAGATCGACGACACCGTCGCCCAGAACGGCGACCGCGGCCGGCAGACCCTCGCCGACGTCAACGCCTACATCGATGGTGTCAACGCCTACATCGACGCCTCCGACAGTGGCCGTTACTTCCCCGGCGAGTATGTGCTGACCGGCCACAAGGACTCCGTCACCAACGTCGGCACCATCGAGCACTTCAAGGTCACCGACCTGGTGGCGCTCGCCTCCGTCATCGGCTCGCTGTTCGGCGCCGGCGGTGGCGGCGAGGTGAACAACGCCCTCTCCCTGATCGCCGCCCAGTCCAGGTACGGCGTCGAGGAAGGCACCCGGGTCTGGGAGTCCTTCCGCGAGCGCAACGACCCCGAGGCCGTGCTCACCGTCCACGACGGCGAGAGCTTCCCGTACGGCGCCCGGCCCGCCGACCCGAAGGGCGCGGCCCTGCCGGACGCCGGCTCGGTGACCCAGGAACCGCTCGTCCACGACCGCACCGGCAGCGCCGCCACCGCGAGCGCCACCGGCGCCTCGACCACGGCCGCGAAGACGGCGGTCGGCTCCGCCCGGCGCGGCATGTCCAACGCCCTGGTGGTGAGCGGCGAGCACACGGCCGACGGCCACCCGATCGCCGTCTTCGGCCCGCAGACCGGCTACTTCGCACCCCAACTGCTCATGCTCCAGGAGATCCAGGGCCCCGGCATCAGCGCCCGCGGCGCCTCCTTCGCGGGCCTGAGCATGTACGTCGAGCTGGGCCGCGGCCAGGACTACGCGTGGAGCGCCACCACCTCCGGCCAGGACATCATCGACACCTACGCGGTCGAGCTGTGCCAGGACGACCACCACTATCTGTACCGCGGCACCTGCACCGCCATGGAGAAGGTCGAGCAGAAGAACGCCTGGAAGCCGACCGTGGCCGACGGCACCGCGGCCGGGTCGTACACCATGCGGGTCTGGCGCACCCACTACGGACCGGTGGAGTACCGGGCGACCGTCGGCGGCAAGAAGGTCGCCTACACCACCCTGCGCTCCTCCTATCGGCACGAGGTCGACTCGATCATCGGCTTCCAGATGCTGAACGACCCGGACCGCATCAAGGGCCCCGAGGACTTCCAGACCGCGGCACGGCACATCAACTACACCTTCAACTGGTTCTACGTCGACTCCCGGCACACCGCGTACTACAACAGCGGCAGCAACCCGGTGCGGGCGAGCGGCGTGGACGCCGAGTTCCCGGTGTGGGCGCGGCCCGCCCACGAGTGGCGCGGCTGGGACCCGGCGGCCAACACGGCCGACTACACGCCGCCCGCCGAACACCCCCACTCCATCGACCAGGACTACTACATCTCCTGGAACAACAAGCAGGCCGAGGACTACACGGCCGCACCGTGGGGCGAGGGGTCGGTGCACCGCGGCAACCTCCTCGACGACCGGGTGAAGAAGCTCGTCCGGGCGGGCGGGGTCACCCGGGCGGCTCTGGTGCAGGCGATGGCGGACGCGGGGCTCGCCGATCTGCGCGCCGAGGACGTGCTGCCCGACCTGCTGAAGGTGATCAACAGCTCGACGGTCACCGACTCCACGGCCGCGGCGGCGGTGAGCAAGCTCCAGGCGTGGGTGAGCGGCGGCGCCAAACGCGCGCAGACGTCGGCGGGTTCGCAGCGGTATGCGCACGCCGACGCCATCCGGATCCTGGACGCCTGGTGGCCGCTGCTGGTGAAGGCCCAGTTCGAACCCGGTCTGGGCGGCGACCTCTACACCGCGTTCACGGCCAACCTGCCGGTGGACGAGGCGCCGTCGGCCGGACACGGCCCGACCGGCTCGCACGCGGGAAGCGCCTTCCAGTACGGCTGGTGGAGCTATGTCGACAAGGACATCCGGGCGGTGCTCGGCGAACCCGTGCAGGGGCCGCTCGCCGAGGAGTACTGCGGCGGCGGCAGCCTCACCTCCTGCCGGGACATCCTGATCAGCACGCTCAAGCAGGCGGCCGGACTGACCGCCAACCAGGTCTATCCCGGCGACGACCAGTGCTCGGCGGGCGACCAGTGGTGCGCCGACTCGATCGTCCAGCGCACCCTGGGCGGCATCAAGCACGGCAGGATCGGCTGGCAGAACCGGCCGACGTACCAGCAGGTGGTGGAGTTCACCTCGCACCGGTGACCCGACGACGGGCGGTGACCCGATGACGAAGGTGACCCGATGACGAAGGTGACCCGATGACGAAGGTGACCCGATGACGATGGCGGGGCGACGAAGGCGGCGCGCGATGTACATGTAGGAACGGGCGCCGTGCCCACGTCCTGGATGTCACGGTCGCCCTTTCCCGCGAACATACCGACCGTTTAGTGTGACACCGCGAGGGCCGAGCCGCGTCGAAGGAGACCGATGGTGGGAGCCGTGCAGGACGCGGGAGTCGTCGTCACCGGAGCGGGCGGCGGGATCGGGGCCGCGCTCGCCCGCCGCTTCGCCGCCGAGGGCGCCCGGGTCGTCGTGAACGACCTCGACGCGGACCGGGCCGAGGCGGTCGCGGACGAGATCGGCGGCATCGCGGTCCCCGGCGACGCGGCCACGACCGTCGCCGCCGCCCGGGACGCACTGGGCGGCACGGTCGACGTCTACTGCGCCAACGCGGGGCTCGGCTCGGGCGGTTCGCAGGACGCACCCGAGGACGTCTGGGCGCGGGCCTGGGACCTCAACGTCATGGCGCACGTACGCGCCGCCCACGCGCTGCTCCCCGGCTGGCTGGAGCGCGGCACCGGCCGGTTCGTCTCCACCGTCTCCGCCGCCGGACTCCTCAGCATGATCGGCGCCGCCCCGTACAGCGTCACCAAGCACGGCGCGTACGCCTTCGCCGAGTGGCTGTCGCTGACCTACCGGCACCGCGGCCTGAAGGTCCACGCCATCTGCCCGCAGGGCGTCCGCACCGACATGCTGGCCGCCGTCGGCAGCGCGGGCGAACTGGTGCTCAGGCCGACCGCGATCGAGCCGGAGGACGTCGCGGACGCCCTGTTCCAGGGGATCGAGGAGGACCGTTTCCTGATCCTGCCGCACCCGGAGGTCGCCGAGTACTACCGGCTCCGGGCCACCGACCCGGACCGCTGGCTGTCCGGCATGAACCAGCTCCAGCGGACCTGGGAGGCGGGCCGATGACCGGCTCCGGACACCCGGCCCGGCCCTCGCACTTGGCGCTCGCCGCGCCCGGCGCCCGGAAGGCCGTCGTCGGGGTGCCCGACGGCTACCGCGGCGAGACCGTCAAGCCCCGTATCGGCCTGCGCCCGGGCGCCTCGGTCGGCCCCACCGCGCTCGCCGACCACGGCAAGGAGAGACTGGCGGCCTACGAGGACCCGCGCCGGGTGGCGATCCTGCCCGAGCCGCCCACGACGGCGAGTGGGAAGATCCTCCGTCGGGAACTGCGTTCCCGTACGCACGACAGTCAGTGAAGCACCATGGAAAGGCAGGTGGCGGCAGTGCCCAGGACGACGGACGGCGACGGGACTCCCGTCCCGCAGCGGCTCCTCGCCGCCGCCACGCGGCTCTTCGCCGAGCAGGGCTACGACCGCACCTCGGTGCAGGAGATCGTCGAGGCGGCCGGTGTCACCAAGGGAGCGCTCTACCACTACTTCGGGTCCAAGGACGACCTGCTGCACGAGGTCTACTCCCGTGTGCTGCGCGTTCAGCAGGAGCGGCTCGACGCCTTCGCGGACGCCGACGAACCGGTCGAGAAGCGGCTGCGGGCGGCCGCGGCCGACGTCGTCGTCACCACGATCGAGAACCTCGACGACGCGATGATCTTCTTCCGCTCCATGCACCACCTCGGCCCGGAGAAGAACAAGCAGGTGCGCGCCGAGCGCCGCCGCTACCACGAACGCTTCCGGGCGCTCATCGAGGAGGGCCAGCGGGAGGGCGTCTTCTCCACGGCGACCCCGGCCGACCTGGTGGTGGACTACCACTTCGGCTCCGTCCATCACCTGTCGACGTGGTACCGGCCGAACGGCCCGCTCACCCCTCAGCAGGTCGCCGACCATCTGGCGGATCTGCTGCTGCGGGCACTGCGCCCGTGAGATGACGCGGCGGGGCCGCCACCGCGTGGCGCGTCAGTTCGGCCCCGGCTGCCGGGCCTGGCCCGCCGCGGTGAGCGCCGTGCGGCGGCGGCCCGGGCGATCGAACAGGTCGTCGCCCCAACTCGTCCGCGGTCGACCGTCCGCGGACGAGTCGTGGCTGGTCGCGCAGTTCCCCGCGCCCCGTTGGGGCGCTGCTACAGGACGTACTTCCTCAGTTCCCTGCGGGCCAGGGAGCGTTGGTGCACCTCGTCCGGGCCGTCCGCGATCATCAACGT
Organism: Streptomyces sp. NPDC004752; assembly: GCF_053601275.1. NCBI lineage: Bacteria > Bacillati > Actinomycetota > Actinomycetes > Kitasatosporales > Streptomycetaceae > Streptomyces > Streptomyces sp. NPDC004752. The sequence continues at coordinate 27,835 of NZ_JBSGBN010000084.1, forward strand.
GCGGGCGGCGGCGTACAGTTCGGCCAGCGGGAAGTCCTGGCTGACGCCGCCTGCGCCGTGCAACTGGATGGCCCGGTCGATGATGTCGACGACCGCGCGGGGCGTGGCGATCTTGATGGCCTGGATCTCCGTGTGCGCGCCCTTGTTGCCGACCGTGTCCATCAGCCACGCGGTCTTCAGCACCAGCAGACGCAGTTGTTCCACCGTCACCCGGGCGTCCGCGATCCAGTTGTGGACCACGCCCTGCCGGGCCAGCGCCGTGCCGAAGGCGGTGCGGGACACGGCACGTCGGCACATCAGCTCGATCGCCCGCTCCGCCATGCCGATCAGCCGCATGCAGTGGTGGATGCGGCCCGGCCCGAGCCGGGCCTGGGCGATGGCGAATCCGCCGCCCTCCTCGCCGATCAGGTTCGCCACCGGCACGCGCGCGTGGTCGAAGGTCACCTCGGCGTGACCACCGTGGTGGTGGTCCTCGTACCCGAAGACCCGCATCGCCCGCCGCACCGTGACGCCCGGGGTGTCACGGGGGACGAGGACCATGGACTGCTGGCGGCGGACGTCGGCCCCGTCGGGGTCGGTCTTGCCCATCACGATGAAGATCCGGCACTCCGGGTTCATCGCCCCGGAGATGTACCACTTGCGTCCGGTGACGACGTACTCTCCTCCACTCTTTCCACCACTCTCTCCTCCACTCCCGGCTCCGCTCGACCGGGAGGTGCCCCCACCGTCCCGCTCGATGCGGGTGGTGATATTGGTGGCGTCCGACGAGGCCACCTCCGGCTCGGTCATCGCGAACGCCGAGCGGATCTCGCCGGCCAGCAGCGGCTCCAGCCACTGCTTCTTCTGCCGCTCGTCGCCGAACTGCGCCAGCACCTCCATGTTGCCGGTGTCCGGGGCCGCGCAGTTCAGCGCGGTGGGCGCGAGGTGCGGGGAGCGGCCGGTGATCTCGGCCAGCGGCGCGTACTGCAGGTTGGTCAGCCCGGCGCCGTACTCGGCGTCCGGCAGGAACAGGTTCCACAGTCCCTGTCTGCGCGCCTCGGCCTTCAGCTCCTCGACCACGGCCGGGGTGTCCCAGGGCGAGGCCAGCGCCGACCGCTGTTCCTCGGCGACCACCTCGGCGGGATACACGTAGGCGTCCATGAAGGCCAACAGCCGGGCGCGGAGTTCCTCGGTGCGCGCGTCGAACGCGAAGTCCATGACCGGTCAGCCTTCCTGGAGAGTGGTGAGTCCGTGATCGATGAAGACGGGGACGAGGTCACCGATGCGGTCGAAGCCGGGGCCGACCGTCTGACCCAGCGTGTACCGGTAGTGGATGCCCTCCAGGATCACGGCGAGCTTGAACCAGGCGAGAGCCGTGTACCAGGAGACGGCCGACACATCGCGCCCGGAGCGCGCCGCGTACCGCTCGATCAGCTCGGCCGGCGCGGGGTGTCCGGCGGCCTCGGCGGTGGTCGAGACGGGGGAGCCCGGCAGGCCCAGCGGCAGGCTGTACATCACCAGCAGGCCCAGATCGGTGAGCGGGTCGCCGAGCGTCGACATCTCCCAGTCGAGGACCGCCGTGATCCGGTCGTCGGCGTCGATGAGGACGTTGTCGAGCCGGTAGTCGCCGTGCACGACGGTCGGCACGGGCGAGTTGGGCAGCGCCCGCCCGAGGGCCGCGTGCAGTTCGTCGATGCCGGCCAGCTCCCGATTGCGGGAGGAGTCCAGCTGCTTGCCCCAGCGGCGCAGCTGCCGGTCCAGGAAGCCCTCGGGTCGGCCGAAGTCCGCGAGGCCCACCTCGGCGGGGTCCACGGCGTGCAGCTCGACCAGGGTGTCGACGAGGGAGAGCACCGCGTTCCGGGTGCGTGCCGCGCCCAGCGGGGCCAGCTGTTCGGCGGTGCGGTACGGCGTGCCCTCAACGAACTCCATGACGTAGAAGGGCGCGCCGAGCACCTCGGGATCCTCGCACCGCAGCATCGGGCGCGGCACCGGCACACGGGTGGGGTACAGCGCGCTGATCACGCGGTGCTCGCGCGCCATGTCGTGCGCGGTGGCGAGGACATGGCCGAGCGGGGGCCGTCGGACGACCCATGTCGACCTGCCGTCCGTGACCGCGTAGGTGAGGTTGGACCGTCCGCCCTCGATCAGCCGGCCGGTCAGGGGGCCGCCGACCAGACCGGGGCGCTCGCGGTCGAGCAGGCCGCGCAACCGGTCGGGATCGAGTCCGGGCGGGTGGTCGGGGCTCATGCATCGCTCCTACGGACAGGTGAACAGGACGCGATCAATGGTGCCGACCGGTCGGTATGCCGTCCAGTGCGGATGCCGAACGTGATCGGGGCCACGACGTGATCGGGGGCCACGATAGGCCGACGGCTCTCCGCATGTCGCGCGAAGGAGCCGTCGGCCGGGGTGCGGTGGGGGTCAGTGGTCGTCCCAGTGGTCGGCGTGCTCGGCGTGCCGGTGGCCGTCGTGCAGGTAGTCGACGTGGTCGCCGTGCGGCACGCTCGCGTGCCCGCAGCCCTCGCCGTGCCGGTGGTCGTGGCCCTCGTGGGTGGCGTGCCCGGCCGGCTCGCACTCGTCCCAGTGCCCGGCGTGCTCGCGGTGCAGATGTCCGTCGTGTGCGTAGTCCACGTGGTCGCCGTGCGGCACCCGGGTGTGGCCGCAGCCGGGGCCGTGGCGGTGAGAGTCGTGGGCGGCGTGTTCCTGATGAACTGCGGTCATGGTGCTCAGTGCTCACCTTCAGGAGTGCGGGGGTGCTGACGACGGACAGGCTGCCACGCATAGGGGATATATCGAGACATTCTGATTGTGTGGCGTCCGGTTGTGTGGCGTTCGGGCACCCGGGGACCGCGGACATGGTCGTCCGGGTACCCCGGGCACGGGCCGCGACTGCCGCCGGTACGAGGGACCCGAGGCGGACCCGAGGCGATGAACCCGAGGCGGTGAAGTCCTACGGCGCACCGTGAGCCGAAGGCGCCCCCACGCACCGCGAGCCGAAGGCCGCCCCGGCGTCCCGGGCGGGCCCTGGCCGGACCCGTACTGGCGGGCTCTGGCCGGACCCGTACTAGACGACTATCGCCACCGCGCACACCGCCATCGCCACCGCGCACAGCGCCGCCACCGCGGTGTGCCGGGGGGTGAGGGGGGCGGGGCGTGCGGTCGTGGCGAGCGTGCGCACGCGGTGGTGGGCGACCCGTAGAAAGCCCAGCCAGAGCCCGCAGCACAGGGCGCACACGAGGATGCCGACGGGAGTCGCCCCGCCGTGCAGGGCGGTGCGCAGGGCGAGCACGGTGGCCACGGCGTAGGCCAGCGTCGTGCGCCGCCAGGCGAGCCGGGTCCGTTCCGGCTGCAGCCCCGGGTCCCGGCCGGCCGTCACCGACTCCACCCGACGAGCACGACGACCACCATGGCGACCGCCACCACCCCGACGACCAGGCTCAGCAGCACCGGGAAGCGGGACGCTGGCAGGTCCTCGCCCCGCCGCATCGCCCGCTCACAGCGCACCCAGTGGTTGATCGCGCGCAGCGAGCACAGTACGCCCGCGCCGAGCAGGGCGAGCGCCAGCCCCACCCGCCAGCCCCAGCGCAGCTCCGGCAGGAACTGGTCCACCGCGAACCCCCCGCCGATCAGCGCGAGCGCGGTGCGCAGCCAGGCCAGGAAGGTGCGCTCGTTCGCCAGCGAGAACCGGTAGTCGGGTGTGTCGCCCTCGTCCCGGATCCGGTCGGGTGTGAACCAGAACCGGACGTTCCGCAGGAATTCGATCACATCAGGGACCCTACCGGGCCCCTTGTCGGGGCCGGTCGGCCGGGCGGTCCCCGCTCATCCCTCGCCCCGGTGCTCCCGCAGCCGTCGGTACGCCGCGAGCCCGTCCGGCGTCCACTCCCACGCGCCGAGCCGCCGCTCAAGTTCGTCCTCGGTCAGGAAGTCGTGCCAGGCCACTTCCTCGGCCTGGGGCCGGACCGGCAGGTCGCAGCGGACCTCGTAGACCGCCGACCACCAGCTGTGCCCGGCGCCGTCGTCGTACAGGAAGGTGAACAGATGCGACGGGCGGGGCAGCCCCGACACCCCCAGCTCCTCCTCGGCCTCGCGCAGGGCCGCGTCGTCGTAGGACTCGCCCGCGCCGACCACTCCGCCGACGAACATGTCGTACCGGGAGGGGTAGACCAGTTTGGTCGCCGTGCGGCGGTGCACGAAGATCCGGCCGGCTGCGTCCCGGGCCAGGACGAACGCGCAGCGGTGGCGCAGCCCGCGGGCATACGCCTCGCCCCGGGGGGACCGCCCGATGACCCGGTCCTGCTCGTCGACGATGTCGAGGATTTCGTCAGCAGCGCTCATGGCCCCATCCAAGCAGCGCCCGTCCTGCGGCGGTATGGCGCCCCGGTGTGCCCGACCCCGTGTGCGGCGTGCCCGGTGGCCGGGCGGGTGGCCCGAGGGTCGGCCCGACCGGGGCTCAGTGCGGCTGGAGGTCGCGCGCCGGCTCCGCCTCCGCGGTGCCGCGCGGCATCGCCGGATGCAGCCCGAGGAGCACGATGCCCACGACCACGGCGGCGAGCCCGGCCGCCTCCCAGGCCAGCGCCCCGGTGTCGGTGCGCAGCCGGTCACCGAGGAAGCCCACCCCGCACAGGATCCCGGCCAGCGGCTGGGCGGCCGTGAGCGCGGGCAGCGACATGCGCAGCGGCGCCGTCTCGAACGCGCTCTGCACCAGGATCAGCCCGGTGACGCCCAGCGCGAGCACGCCGTAGGGCTGCCAGCCGGAGAACAGCTCGGCGAGCCCGCCCACGGAGAACCGCTGCCCGCTGATCCGGGTCAGCGCGTCCTGCACGCCGTACAGAAGACCGGCGGCGAGGGCCAGCAGTACCGGGGTCGTGCTCAGCCGGGAACGCTTGGCGAAGGTCGTGAGCAGCAGGGCCAGGCCCAGCATCACACCGATGATCAGCCAGTGGCGGATCGGGTCGGTGACCGCGTGCCCGCTGTGCGGCTGGCCCGCCACGATGAACGCGGTCACGCCGCCGGCGAGCAGGGCGAGGCCCGCCCAGCCCTGGCGGCCCAGCGGCTGCTTGGTCTGGTGCCGGGACAGGGCCAGGGCGAACAGCAGATTCGTGGCGAGCAGCGGCTCCACCAAGGAGATCTCGCCCCGGCCCAGGGTGATGGCGCCGAGGACCATCCCGGCCGCCATCAGGCCGATGCCGCCGAGCCAGCGCGGCACCCTCATCAGGTCGAGCAGCAGCCGTGGCGAGAGGAAGTCGCTGAGGGGTGCCTTCTGGGCGGCGTTCTGCTGGAGCACGAACCCGAAGCCCAGGCAACAGGCCGCGCTCACGGCGAGAATCAGAACCAGAAACGACACGCTGCGTACCTCGATCATCCGGCCGGGCCACGGGTGCGTAGTGGCCGACTGTAGCGTTTTGAAGCTCTCCGCGCCCCGGGAGTGCCCAGAACCGGTCAGGGCAAATCGGTCACGACGCCCGGTCGGCCACGGGGGCGGGCCGGGTCGACGACGGGGGTGGGGGCGGGTCGGCGACGTGACCGTACCGCCATGGTCCGTCGCCCGCACGGATGCCGCTATGGCGTATGCCACAGGCGTACCCTCGGTGCACCCTGCCCGGCCGCCCGCGGTGCTCCTGGCCTGCCCCAACTCCCCACGACCGAACAGTAGTTGAACTCTGCAATAGCTCTGGTGAACTTGACGTGAAGCGTTGGCTGGGGATTTGCTGTGAGTGATCGGTCGGTGGCAGTTCGTCAACCAGAAAGTTCCGCGGTGCCCTCACCTTCGTCCCTGCTCCTCCCGCGCCGCGAGCGTCCCTCCGGGGTTTTCGACGGCGCCTTCGACGACACCGAGCTGATCGCCGCGCGCGTCGCGCCGGCCCAGGGCCGGCGGCAGGCCGTACGAGCGCTGCTACAGCGCACGGGCGACGACTGGGACCGCCGCGGCCACCGGATCTGCGTGCTCGCCCGGGAGCCGTACACAGCCGCCTGGGCCCGCGACTGGCTGACCGCCGAGCCCGGATCCGCCGACGCGGCCACGCTGCTCGCCCTGACTCTGACGCGGCGCGCCCTGCGCGGCAAGGAGGAGCCCGCCGCGGCCCGCGCCGCCTGCCGTGCCGCGGCCGAACGGGCGCCCGCCGACCCGACCCCCTGGCTCGGCCTGCTCCTGCTCGCCCGCGCCCTGGGCACCGACGAGGAGACCGCGACCGCCTTCGCCGAAGTGTGCCACCGTCACCGCGACCACCACCACGCCCACCATCTGATGGCCGCCCGCCTCGCCGAGCGCCGCCCCGAGCCCGGCGCCGACCCGGGCCACGAGGCGTACGCGTTCGCCGAGCGGACCGCGGCCCGCGCCCCCGCCGACTCCCCGCTCGCCGTCCTGCCGGTCGTCGCGCACGCCGAGCGCTTCCGGGCGCTGGCCGGCGCGGGCCTGGTGTCCGCCGACCCCGCCGTCTCCGGCCACTGGTCGGGACCCCGGGCCCGGCAGCTGCTTGCGGCCGCCTTCGACTGGTGGCTGGAGTGGGAGCACGACGAGCACCCGCGCCGCCACGTCGATCTGAACTTCCTCGCCCACGCCATGTCCTGCGCGGGCCGGACCGCCGAGGCCGCCGCCCTGTTCCAGCGGATCGGCCGGCACCCGACCCCACGGCCCTGGTCGTACCCCGACCGCGAGCCGGGCGCCGCCTTCCGTGCCGCCCGCGCCCGCGCGCTCGGCGCCGCGCGGCCGACCTCCGCCGGGGCGCTACCGGACCCGTACCCGCACGGTCTCTCCCGAGAAGCGCACGCGCACGCAGTCATTCACGAAGTCGTTCACGAGGCCATCACGGAACGCTGAGTCGTGGCCCGCGGGTACCCCGATCCGTGGCGCGCGGGAACCCCGCCGATCCGTGGCGCGCGGGAATGTCGATCCGTGGCGCGATTCCCTGGTCCCGCGGAGCCGATGGTGCTCGAATGACTGTGTGAACCCCGAACCACCCGAGGGCGCGCGGACCGAGGACGCGCCCGCCGAGGAGGGCCGCCCGATCGGCCGCCGCGTCTTCCTCGGCACTCTCGCCCTCGGCGCCCTCGGCGTGGCCGCCGCCCCCGCGCTCCAGCGCGGCACGGAGACCTTGCTCGGCGCCGTGTCCGGCAAGGACCCCACCGGACTGACGGGCCTGCTGCCGAACGGCGGCGGCTTCCGCTACTACTCGGTCGCCGCGTCCGTCCCGCACCAGGGCCCCGCGGACTACCGGCTCACGGTCGGCGGACTCGTCGACCGCCCCCGCACCTACACCCTCGCCGACCTGCGCGCGCTGCCGCAGAACCGGCTGGTCAAGGACGTCCAGTGCGTCACCGGCTGGCGTGTCCCCGGCACCCCGTTCGAAGGGGTCCGGCTGTCCCGGCTGCTGGACGCGGCCGGCGTGCGCGGCACCGCCCGCGCGATCCGCTTCACCTGCTTCGACGGCACCTACACCGAGAGCCTCACCCTCGACCAGGCCCGCCGCCCGGACGTACTGGTCGCGCTGCGCATGCAGGACAAGGACATCGGCCACGACCACGGCGGACCCGTCCGCCTGTACGTCGCCCCCATGTACTTCTACAAGTCGGCGAAGTGGCTCTCCGGCATCACCGTCACCGACCGGGTCGAGCCCGGGTACTGGGAGAAACTGGGGTACGACGTCGACGCCTGGGTCGGCCGCTCGAACGGACGGACCGATGAGCCTACGAACTGAGGCCCCGGTGAGCCCCGCCGGGCTGCCGCGTTTCTCCCGCGCCGAACGCTGGGTGCACCGCACGACGGCCGCGCTGATGGGCGTGTGTGTGGTGACCGCGGCCTGCCTCTACATCCCCCAGCTCGCCGTTCTCGTCGGCCGCCGCGCCCTCGTCGTCCGCGTCCACGAGTGCGCGGGCCTCGCGCTGCCGGTGCCCGTCCTGCTGGGGCTCGCCTCCCGGGCGTTCCGGGCCGACCTGCGCTTCCTCAACCGCTTCGGCCCGCACGACCGGGTCTGGCTCCGGGCGGCCCTGCGCCGCGACAAGCGGCCCGCCGCGCGCCCGGCGGGCAAGTTCAACGCCGGCCAGAAGGTCTACGCCGCCTGGATCGCCGGCGCCACGCTGGTGATGCTCGGCACGGGCCTGATGATGTGGTTCACCCACCTCACCCCGCTGCTGTGGCGCACCTCGGCCACCTTCGTGCACGACTGGCTCGCCCTCACCATGGGCGTCGTCCTGGCCGGCCACATCGGTATGGCCCTGGCCGACCCGGAAGCCCGCCGAGGGCTGCGCACCGGCACCGTGAGCCCGGACTGGGCGCACCGGGAACACCCTCTGTGGCGGCCGTGACGCGCGGAGGTCCGGGGGCGCCCGGTGTGGGGCGGTGACGCGCGGCGGACCGAGGACGCGCCTGCTGTGGGGCAGCGGCTCGCACCCGAAGCCATGCTCCGCCTCCGCCTCGGTCATCGTCCTGGCCCGGCCGCACCGCGTGCAGCGCGACCGACAGCGGCTCGGGCTGCCGCGGCGGCTGTCACCGCGGGAGTGTCACCGCGTGGTGTCGGGAAGCGCGGCCAGCGCCTCGGCGGCCCGCTCGGCGATCTCGTCCGGGCTGCCGGAAACCTCCACGGTGACTCCCGACTCGTCCGGCTCCAGCGGCTGGAGCGTGGCGAACTGCGAGTCCAGCAGCGCGGTCGGCATGAAGTGGCCCTGCCGGTGGGACATACGGTCCTCGATGAGCGCGCGATCACCCGTCAGATGCACGAACACGATCCCGGGGGCCGCCGCCCTGAGCCGGTCGCGGTACGACCGCTTCAGCGCCGAACTGCTCACCACTCCGCCGAGCCCCGCCCGCCCGTGGGCCCAGCCGCCGATGGCATCGAGCCACGGCCACCGGTCCGCGTCGTCCAGCGGGGTCCCGGCCGACATCTTGGCGATGTTGGCGGGCGGGTGGAAGTCGTCGCCCTCGGCATACGGGACGCCGAGTCGGCCCGCGAGCAGGGCGCCGATCGTGGTCTTGCCCGTGCCGGCGACGCCCATCACCACGACGACGTGGGGGGTACGCATCACTGTCTCGCCGTCCTCCTCGACCTGCGACGCCGACCTCTGACGTCGGCCACACTGAAACCCATCAGGTCCGACGAATTCAAGAGTCTACGTCAAATAAGTCTGACTTTTTGGCGGTGATCCACTCTGTACGCTGAGTGCATGAGCACATCGGACCGGGGGCTGCACGGCCGCGTACTGGACACCCTCGGCCCCGCGATCACCGCGGGGGAGCACCCCGCGGGCAGCGTGCTGCGCACGGACGAACTGGCCCAGTACTTCGAGGTGTCCCGCTCGGTGATGCGCGAGGCGGTACGCGTCCTGGAGTCCATGCACCTCGTCGAGTCCCGCCGCCGGGTGGGCGTGACCGTACTGCCGAAGTCCGAGTGGAACGTCTACGACCCGCAGGTCATCCGCTGGCGCCTGGCGGGCGTCGACCGCCCGGGCCAGTTGCGCTCCCTGACCGTGCTGCGCTCGGCGATCGAACCGGTCGCGGCCGGGCTCGCCGCGAAGCACGCCACGGCGGAGCAGTGCGCCGAACTCACCGAGTGCGCGCTCGGCATGGTGGCCCACTCACGCGGCCACAAGCTGGCGGCGTACCTCGTCCACGACGTCGCCTTCCACCGGGTCGTGCTGACCGCCTCCGGCAACGAGATGTTCGCCCGTCTGGGCGATGTCGTCGCCGAGGTCCTCACCGGGCGCACCCATCACGAGGTCATGTTCGAGGACCCCGACCCGGCCGCCGTCACCTTGCACGTCCAGGTCGCGGAGGCGGTCCGCGGCGGCGACGCGGCCCGCGCCGAGCAGCTGACCCGTGAGATCACCGTGGGCGCGCTCCAGGAACTGGACGTCCTCGCTCCCTGACCGTCAGTCGAGGAACTCCCCGTCGACGTACACCCACGCCCCGTCGACCCGCTCGAACCGGCTGCGCTCATGCAGTGAGCCGCCCCGGTGGGAGGCCCGGAAGGTCACGGTCCCGGCGGTGTGGAAGGCCGAGCCGTCCGTCGTGCCCAGCACCTCAAGGCCGGTCCACCGCAGCCCCGGATCGAGGTCGAGCCGTAGGGGCCGGGTCCGCGGATGCCAGGTGCGCAGCAGATATTCCGCGTCCCCTCGTACGAAGGCCGCGTACCGCGACCGCATCAGCGCCTCGGCGGTCGGCGCGGCACCCGCCCCCCGGTGGTACCGCCCGCAGCACGCCTCGTACACCCCGGACAGCCCACACGGACAACAAGAACGCGTCACCATGCCCCCATTGTGCGGGACCACGACCCCACCACCGCTGCCAGCACCCCCCGAAGAACCGCGGCAAACGCCCCACCCGCCCCCACCAGCGCCCTGAGGGGGCGCGGGGAACTGCGTGCCCAGCCACGACGCTGCCGCAGTCACCCGATGACCGGGCGGATGCCTGTCGGCCACGTGCCCCTGTTTCCTCCGCTGATGACAGCGCCCTGAGGGGCGGGGGGAACTGCGTGCCCAGCCACGACGCTGCCGCAGTCACCTGACGACCGGGCGGATGCCTGTCGGCCACGTGCCCCTGTTTCCCCCGCTGATGACAGCGCCCTGAGGGGCGCGGGGAACTGCGCGCCCAGCCACGACGCAGCCGCAGACAACTGACGACCCCGCACACCCCCGCCGCACGCGCGCAGCGCACACGTGACCCCCGCTCAGCCGGCAGCCGCCCCCCGTACCGGCAACGCCGGCAGCGCCGCCTCGTGCACCCACGCCGTGAACAACCCCTCCAACGACTCCGACGCGAACCGCCCGATATGCGCGGCGAACGCCTGCGTCGTCACCGCGCCACCCCGGTGCAACCGCACCCAACTGCGCAGCATCAGGAAGAACGCCTCGTCGCCCAGCGCGCAGCGCACCGCGTGCAGGACCAGCCCGCCCCGCTCGTAGAGCCGGTCGTCGAACATGGCCTTGCGGCCCGGGTCCGCCAGCCGCAGGTCCTGCGGCCGCGAGGACAGCAACCGGTGTGCGACAGCGGCCAGTTGCTGGGCGCTACGCCCGCCCGAACGCTCCGACCACAGCCACTCCGCGTACTTGGCGAACCCCTCGTTCAGCCAGATGTGCCGCCAGTCGGCGATGGACACACAGTTGCCGAACCACTGGTGCGCCAGCTCGTGTGCGATCAGCCGCTCCGAACCCCGCGCCCCGTCCACATGGTTGGAGCCGAACAGCGACAACCCCTGCGCCTCGACGGGCACATCGAGCTCCTCGTCCGTGACGGCCACCGCGTACTCGTCGAACGGATACGGCCCGAACAGCTCCTGGAACAGCTCCATCATCGCGGGCTGCCGCGCGAAGTCCCGGGAGAACTCCGGCAGCAGACGCGCCGGGACATGGCCGTGCTGCGGTATGCCCCCCGGCCCCGGATCGCCCAGCAGCACCGTCTGGTACGTGCCGATCGCCAGCCCGACGAGATAGCTGGAGGTCGGCGCGGACTGCTCGTACACCCAGGTCGTCGTCGACGCCTTCGTCGTCCGGGTCAGCAGCCGCCCACCCGCGACCACCGCGTACGCGGACGGCGTGGTCACCGAGAGCAGATACGACGCCTTGTCCGCGGGCCGGTCGTTGCACGGGTACCAGGACGGCGCGCCGACCGGCTGGCTCGCCACCAGCGCCCCGTCGGCCAGCTCCTCCCAGCCGAGCCCACCCCACGGGCTGGTCACCGGCCTCGGGTTGCCGGACCAGTGCACCTCCACCGTGAACGCGGCCCCCGCCCGCAACGGCTTCGCCGGCCGAACGCGCAGCCGGCCGCCACGGTGCGTGTAGTGCGGCTGCCGGCCGTCCACCCGGACCCGCCCGATCTTGAAGTCGGCCAGGTTCAGCTGGAATTCGGTCAGCGGCGACCGCCCCGCGATGGCGTTGATCCGGGCCGTGCCCGACAACCGGTTGGGCCCGGGGCGATAGTCCAGCGCGAGTTCGTAGCGGTGCACCCGGTACCGGGAATCGCCGTTGCCCGGGAAATACGGGTCCTGCCCCGCCGACTGCTGAACTGCCACTGCCGCGTCCGCTCCCTGCGCCGTCCCGCCACCCTGAGCCGGGGCACCGACCGACACCGGGTGGCCCGCGCTCAGCAACGCCATGCCTCGATCGGGTTGCCGAGCCAACGGGTGTCGTCCGGGACGGACTCCGCGGCCATGACGAGCGACGCGGGACCCAGGGTGGTACGGGCCCCTACCGTGCTGCCGGGCAGCACGATCCCGCCAGGGCCCAACGTGGCGCCCTCACGGAGGACCACAGTATCCGTCCGCAGAATCCGGTCGTGGAAGAGGTGCGTCTGCAGCACACAGCCACGATTGACCGTGGCGGCGTCCGCCAGCGTCACCAGGTCCGTCTCGGGCAGCCAGTAGCTCTCCACCCAGACACCCCGGCCGATCCGCGCGCCAAGACCGCGCAGCCACGCCGTCATCAGCGGCGTCCCCGGCACGGCACCGGCCAGCCACGGCACGGCCAGCACCTCGACAAAGGTGTCCGCCAGCTCGTTGCGCCACACGAAACCGCTCCACAGCGGATGCTCCCCGCTGCGATGCCGCCCCACCAGCGCCCACTTCGCCACGATCGACCCGGCCCCCGCGACGATCCCCGCCGCGAGCAGCACCAGCCCCGACAGGACCGGCGCCCAGCCGCTCAGCGCGCACAGCGCCGCAGCCGTCAGCACGGCCAGCGCCGCCGAGCACAGCACCGGCACGATCCGGCACAGCTCCACCAGCCCGCGCGCCCAGCGCAGCCGGACCGGCGGATCATAGGTACGGCTCTGATCCCCGACGGCCGGGTTCCGGGGCAGCTTGACCGGCGGCAGCCCCAGGTAGGAGCGGCCCTTCTTCGCCTTCTTCGGCGTCGCGGACAGCACACCGACCAGACCGCCGTCCGGCACGCTCCGCCCCGGCGCGGTCATCCCCGAGTTCCCGAGGAACGCCCGCCGCCCGATCTCCGCGCGCCCGATCCGCACCCAGCCGCCACCCAGCTCGTACGGCGCGGTCAGTGTGTCGTCGGCCAGGAACGCGCCGTCGCCCACCGTGGTCAGGCTGGGCAGCGCCAGCACGGTCGACACCTCGGCGCCCCGGCCGATCCGCATCCCCAGCAGCCGCAGCCACACCGGAGTGACCAGCCCCGCGTACAGCGGGAACAGCGTCTGGCGGGAGCGGTCCATCAGCTGGGTGACCGTCCATGCCTGCCAGCCGACCCGGCTGTGCGTCGGATGCGTGCCCTCGCGCAGCCCCAGGCTGAGCACCCGGACCGCGACGAGGAGCAGCAGGGCGTACCCGAGACCGAAGGCGAGCGTGGCCGGGACCAGCCCCAGCGCGGCTCCGCGCAGGGCCTGGCCGAGACCGTCCCCGGGCCGCACGAACAGCGTGCCCACGAGCAGCGCCGCCGCACCCGCCGCCACCGGCAGAGCGCTCAGTGCGACACCGGTGGCGCCGTACATCACCCGCCAGGCGGTGCCGCGCCGCGGCCGCTCCTTGGGCCAGTTCCGCTTGGCCTTGCCGAGCTTGACCGCGGGCGCCCCGGCCCACCGCTGCCCGGTCGGGATCTGCCCGGTGACGGCCGAACCCGGCGCCACCTCGGCCCGCTTGCCCACCCGGGCGCCCGGGAACAGTACGCTCCGGGTCCCGACCACGGCGTGCGCGCCCACCTTCACCGGACCGATCTCGACCCGGTCCCCGTCCACCCAGTACCCGCACAGGTCCACCTCGGACTCGACCGCGGCCCCGCGGCCCAGCCTGAGCATGCCGGTGACCGGCGGCAGCGAGTGCAGGTCCACGTCCGTGCCGATCCGGGCGCCCAGCGCCCGCGCGTACCGCTCCAGCCACGACCCGGTCAGCGAGGTCGCCCCGGTGACCTCGGCCAGCCGTTCCGCCGCCCACAGCCGCAGATGCACGCTGCCGCCGCGCGGATACCGCCCCGGCCGCAGGCCCCGCAGCAGCAGCCGCGCCCCGCCCGCGGCGAGCGCGATCCGGCCCGGCGGGCTGAACAGCAGCACGGCACCGGCCGCGAGCAGCCACCAGGGGGCCGTCGGCAGCCAGGCGTACCCGGGCAGCAGGTTCCCGGCCGCGGCCAGCACCACGCACCAGCGCAGCCCGAGCAGGGTGAACAGCGGCACGAGCAGCAGCAGTTGGACCACCCGGGCGCGCACCGGAACCGGCACCACCGTCCGCCGCGGGCCCTCCTCCTGCGCCGACGCCTCCAACCGCCGGGCCAACTTCCGCAGCACGGGCTGCTGGTAGACGTCGAGGACGGCGACGCTCGGGTAGCGGGTACGCAGCCGCGAGGTGAGCTGGGCGGCGGCCAGGCTGCCGCCGCCGATCGCGAAGAAGTCGTCGTCGGGCCCGCTCACGGGGATACCGAGCACCTCGGTCCACTGCTCGGCGAGCCACGCCTCGGTGCCGTGCAACTGGGCCGGGGGTGCCTCCACCCCCGGCAGCGGCCAGGGCAGGGCGGCCCGG
>NZ_JBSGBN010000085.1:0-24181 GCF_053601275.1 Streptomyces sp. NPDC004752
GTCGCCGCGGCCCTGGCCCTATTCCACTTCGAGAAGAGCCGCACCGCATGATGTGGTCACGGAGCGCCACCGATCATTGCTGGCAACAGCTCAATCAAAACCCAGGCTCGGCCCCGACAATACCTTACAAATGCCTCTGCTGCAGCATCGGAACTGTCTCGATCCTCGTACTGCTGATCAAGTAGATAGTCAGAAGTGTAGCGAATTAGCTCCCTTTCCGTCATTCCGCCGCTCTCGCCCAGGTTCCGGAGCATGCTCAGCGCCAAACTAAACATAGCGAACTGGATACCGCGTTCAAACGGCTTGGCGATTGTGATACCCCTAGATGCGTCCCATCGCTCGAAAAGAAACTCCGAGCATCTGCGATAAAGGTCTGGGCGATTTCGGGGGATGTACCCCTCTCCCCTGTAGAGAGCGCACATAAGGCCCAGCATGAGGGGGTTAGAGGTCAGGTCCTTCGCATGAGAGGATTCAGCCAAGAACCTTTCGGGCATGCCCTCTTCTCCCGTAGATCCTCTGACATTCGAGAACCACTTTTCTACATAACTTTTCTTTTGAAATGCATTGAAGGGTGAGAGGTGTGTTACTACAAATAGATTCTCGTCGAGCGCAGCCATTTCGTACCCGACTTTACGCGAAGTAACAAGGATCGGGGCCGTCGGATACGCATGTGTAAAAGCTTCCACAGCATCAACGATCGATGCGCGCAGGCTATTATCAGTTAGCTCGTCCAACCCGTCGAATACGACTACAGCCCTCCCGTTCAGCAGGAGATAGTCAATCGCACCCTCGGGGGCGGGCGTAGCATAGTCTGCTTTGCATTGTTTTTCTAGAAAATCGATGATTGATTCATGGTTGGCCTTATAGTGGCTCGCGTATTCGCGAAGCACTACACGCAAGGGGCTTTGTAGCGTAGGCCCCGTCCCCATACCTTTCGCTACATCTATCGTCAGCTTCAACGCCAGAGTTGTTTTGCCGCCTCCGGGGTCCCCAAGGACGACGACCCTACCGACTTGCTTTACCAGATCTCTGACGTCAGAATGCCCCACATTCTTAGAAGATCCGTTAATGATCGTCAGGGTCGGCGGCACAAAGAGATCTTCGAACGGGACACGTGCGCCGGACTCCGTTTGTGCTGGCCTAATTCGACCATGCACTTTCGAACACTGCTGCGACAGCCGGGCTGAAAACTTGTCGATTTCCGCAAGGCTGGAGATTTGGCGATGAATCTCTGCGTTTCTTGAAGCGGATGCGACGTGAGATGCAACGATTTCTGGTGTAAGGCTCCGCTTTGAGATGCCGCTCTCTTTTTGATGCCGATTCACTTCCGCCCAGGAAATGCTGAGGATTTCCGAGAAGAGTGCATTTGCAATTAACTGGGTTTTTTCGTTCTCGACTCCACTGTACCTCCGAAGTGAGACTTCGAGGGTACTCTTTAGCACCGCTAGGTGAGAATCAGGCTTCCCGGGCATGCAGGCGGCGACGGCTACCTCGAAACACAAGTTTTTGAATTCGGCAGATTCCATGAACTGGAGAATTTTTTCACGGTCGGCAGAAGAAATGCCGACTAGGGCATCTTCCACTTCTTTGGCGCCATGGAATTCAACGTTGGCCGTACGCTTCTTGATGGCTCTTCGCTCGAGGCGCGAACGAGCACCCACCACCAGGAGAGGTCCGGCAGCACGTCCAGCTGCCGAACCCGCAGCCGATACAACACTTGCAACAATCGGGTCCGTCATGGCTACCCCTCTCAGCTGAGACGATCAGCACAAGGTTAGGGCACAGCTACCCTCTGTATGTGGGCTTCTCGCATGTTACAAACGCATGGAAGACGCAGAGGCAGGACGGGGTCGCGCCATCTGCCGGAGTCGATTCACACTGGCAGAGTGCCTGGTTCACCAAACGCCTATGAGAGAGTCAGAGCGATCGGCACCTGCGGCGAGACACCGTGAAGCCAGAGGGACGCCTCTGTATATGCCCCCAACGCACCAACACAGCTGGAAGGTGTGTGGGACGACGTCAGACGCGGTGGCAGGAAGATCGTTATGGGGTTGTGGAGCCCTCGGTCAGCGTCACGGGCAACATTGATGAGCGACTGGCCACTCCCACGGGGCAGGCATAGTCGGTCGGCGTCCTCGCCATCGTTGCTGACTGTCGTCGACTGAGCTTCAGACGGGAGGCGTTGAGAGGGTCAGCGTGGCGGAGTCCGGCAGAGCTGGGCCGTCCCAGGCCGCTCGACAGTGGCCAATGACGACCAGCAAGCGCACGAGCCCACCGTCCCTGGTCTGCAAAAATGCAGCTCCCCAAGATCCCTGACACCACCCAGGGCAAGAAGAAGAGTCGATCCCTCAACCGTCAGTGCGGTCAAACCGAGCTACGTGCCGAACAGTGCTTGGCAGCTTCATCAGCGAAAGCGCAGAGCTGACCGATGAACGCTCGATAGCTGTCGGGGGCATCGCGGTCCTTGCTGGGTGGCCCGTCGATCCACTGCTGCCAGAGCCCATTCGGCGCGAGGAACCGGGCCGCGTGGTCAGCACCGAGCTTGGCGTCGAGGAGCAAGAGCGCGCCGAGGGCGGCTTGCTGGTCGTAGTAGAGGTCAGGTTGGGGAAGGTAGTAGTCGAGGTAAGCGAGCAAAGCGTCTGCGTCGGCAGGAGTGCCCAAGGTGGCCAGCGCCACGCAGTACGCCTGTCCTGCATACGGCCCTTCGCTGGCGAGCAGGAGTTGGCCAAGACGCTCCCGGAACTCGGTCCTGCCGGCCACAGCGATGAGCCAGGCCGCCGTCTTGCGCTCGCGCCATCCTCCGTCGAGCAGAGTGCACAGTTCACGAGGGCTGATCTCACCGGCAGCCTTGCCCAGCTTCTTCATGAACCTGGCACGGTCGCGTCCACTCATACCAAGAAGGACGCCACCGACTTTGAGGTACCGCCGGTCGGGCGTGACGTAGCGGCGGATCAACCTGAGCCGTTCGTCCTCTTCATCGGTATGGCGCATGGCAGCATCCTCGTACGGACGAAGCTGTCAGACCAGCGATCTGGCTGGTCGGACGCCTCAGCCCTGCATGCCTGTCCGTCTCAGTTTCCGTCTCATTCAGCGCCGTTCACCGTCGTTCAGGCGAGACCGAAGCCGGTAGCCACTCCCATGGCCAACCACCCATGTACGCAGGTGAACGGCCCTGTACACACCCCATCGCCCCACCACCACAGTTGGAAAGCGTGTTGGGGGCAACCCCTCACGAGTTCGAATCTCGTATCCTCCGCCTGATCAGAGGGCCGGACCACGAAAGTGGCCCGGCCCTCTGGCGTTCGGCCGTCTCAGTCTCCGTCTCAGCTGGCTTTCCGGGCCGTGCCGGGCGGCTCCCAGAGGGCGTCTCCGACTTGTTGCGCTTGGAAGTCCCAGCCAGTCGAACTGGATCTCCTCTCCCGGCGGGTGGGCGATGACCGCGACGTCGCGGCCCTTGGTCGCCTGGCACTGTTCGCAGTGCGGCCGGACGTCATGGCGGCGCAGGGCCCGCGTGAACGTGGAGTAGCCGCCCTGATAGCCGAGCTCGATGATCTCGTCGAACAGGGCCGCCCACAGGTGGGGATCATCGGCGAGGCGCTGTCGGCAGTAGTTCAGGAACGGCACGAACGCATCCGGCGCCTGCCTCGGGTGACGAAAATCAAAGAGCGCCATCACGTTCGGGAGCTCCCGCCCGCCGCGTGCTTCCGGGCCGACTCGGACCTAGCGTGCCCGACGGGTCGGCACAGTCCCTGCGACTCTCCCGGCTACGCTCGCACGGGAGCGCCCCGCGGCGCGTGGGCTGCGGGGCGCCTTGAGAGGTTTAGTCGATCTGCTCCCCGTCGTGCGTACCGCCCTTGCAGCGGTTGTCCGTCAGATCGGGCGTTCCGCCGCCCTGCTTGCACTCAGAAGGGGTGACGTAGGACGGGGCACCCTGTGCGGTGGCGGCGGTGGCAGTGGCGGCGCCTGTGAGGCCGAGTCCGGCGAGGGCTGCCGTGGCGATGGCGGCGGCGAGGATTCGTCGAATGCGCATTTGGTTCCCCTTTCACGGATTACCTCGGTTGGGGCACTAGTCAGCTTGATCCTCACCCATGTGGGTGGCACGTCACGTTGCACCATTCGGGTGGCCTCGATGTCGCTCACTACGACCCGCCGACGGACACCGGGCCGGCTGCCTCGACCCCACACCTTGATGACCGACATACGAAGGACGGGTCGAGCTGTGCACGGAAGCCGTAGATCCGTGGCTCCGCAAGACGCTTGGGGCGACGCCCAGAGCGAGCAGATTCGGCCCGGCCCTCTGGCGTTCACCCGTCTCAGTTGGCTTTTCGGGCGTGTCAGGTCGGTCACTCGACACATCGTGTGACGAGCCTGATCGTCGACCGCTCCGCGTGGAGCCATGAATCATGGAGCCGTGGGCCGTGGGCCGTGGGCCGTGGATCGGAGGTCTCTGACATCCACGGCTGCCATCAACACATCCACAGCCGTCATCAGCAGCGCCGGACGGGGGCACACGCAAGCGCTCCGTCAGGCTTGGAGCGCTTGGGTGTCTGTGTCTTCGGCGGTGGGTCCTTGGGGAGCCGGGTGCGGTCGGCCGGTGCTCGTCGTCGGCTTCTCTGTCGTCCTGGCTCCCCGCGACCCGGCGCAGGCGCAGTGTTCAGTACTGCTCGGTCTCCATAAAACCCGTGCTCCCGTTGTCGTCCGCGTCGAAGGCTGCGGCGGTCGGGTCGAATCCGGGCGGGCTGTCCTTGAGCGCCAGGCCCAGGCCGGCCAGCTTCGCCTTGACCTCGTCGATCGACTTCGCACCGAAGTTGCGGATGTCGAGCAGGTCCGCCTCGGAGCGCGCCAGGAGCTCACCCACCGAGTGGACGCCCTCACGCTTGAGGCAGTTGTAGGAGCGGACCGTGAGTTCCAGCTCCTCGATCGGCAGCGCGAGGTCGGCGGCCAGGGCGGCGTCCGTCGGGGACGGGCCCATGTCGATGCCCTCGGCGTCGATGTTCAGCTCGCGGGCCAGACCGAACAGCTCGACCAGGGTCTTGCCGGCCGACGCCATGGCGTCACGGGGACGCATCGCCTGCTTGGTCTCGACATCGACGATCAGCTTGTCGAAGTCGGTGCGCTGCTCGACACGCGTGGCCTCGACCTTGTACGTGACCTTGAGAACCGGCGAGTAGATCGAGTCGACCGGGACCCGGCCGATCTCCTGGCCCACCTGCTTGTTCTGCACCGCGGAGACATAACCGCGACCGCGCTCGACGGTCAGCTCCATCTCCAGCTTGCCCTTGCCGTTCAGCGTGGCGAGGACCAGGTCGGGGTTGTGCACCTCGACACCGGCCGGGGGCGCGATGTCGGCGGCGGTGACCAGACCCGGGCCCTGCTTGCGCAGATACATCACGACCGGCTCGTCGTGCTCCGAGGAGACGACCAGCTGCTTGATGTTGAGGATCAGGTCGGTGACATCCTCCTTGACGCCCGGCACGGTGGTGAACTCGTGCAGAACACCGTCGATCCGGATGCTGGTGACAGCGGCACCGGGAATCGACGACAGGAGGGTGCGGCGGAGCGAGTTGCCGAGGGTGTAGCCGAAGCCCGGCTCCAGCGGCTCGATCACGAACCGGGAACGGAACTCGTCGACGACCTCTTCGGTCAACGAGGGACGCTGAGCGATCAGCATGTGTGGATCAGATCCTTCATTCGTGGACGTCCGCCATTTGACGCCCGACGGGAACCGCACCCGTGGAAGGTGCGGGTACTGCAAGGGTACGGGGAGCCTGCCGACCGGTCGGCAGGCTCCGCTCCTGCGGGAGTGGAGTCCAACGATCGGCAAGGCAGTCACCGACGCAGTTCGTAGGCGCATACTAGGGCCAATGACAAAGCCTGCTGCACCGAAGCGTCATTTGCCCACCAGCCCCTTCAAAGCACCGGTCACGCCGGCCCCCAAGCACTTCGCTGTGGGCGACCAGGTCACGCACGATGTGTACGGCCTCGGCCGGGTGATCAGCGTCGAGGATGGAATCGCAGCGCTCGTGGATTTCGGCTCGGCGCAAATGCGGATCTTGAGCCCGTACGCCAAGATGACCAAGCTGTAGAACCGTTGTGCCCGGTCACGGCACGCCAGGACCCTTCAGGGACCTGTAACGAAAGAGAGCTCTCTCATCGATCCGACGTCGCTGTTCTCCGCCCTGGAAGGGCAGCCCCGCTCTGCCGCTCCAGCATCGCCGCCTCCGACGACAAGTCCCTTCCAGGCCCCGGACTTCGGGGAAGACGAGACCTTCCTGCTTGACGAGACCTTCCTGCTTGAGGAGGTAGCGGGGCCCGCCTCGGGCATGCGTGCGACGCCGCCCAGGGCGAGGCGGCCCAGGGCGGCGTAGCTCTCCCGCGTGCGGTGGTTTCGACAGTCGGCCGCCGGTGTCGTCGGTCGTGGAGCGTCAGGTTCCGGTCCAGCGGAGGAGGCCGTAGAGGAGCTGGGTGGCGCCCGGCATGAAGCGCGAGCCGTGATGGTAGACCGGGTCCA
Organism: Streptomyces sp. NPDC004752; assembly: GCF_053601275.1. Taxonomy (NCBI): domain Bacteria; kingdom Bacillati; phylum Actinomycetota; class Actinomycetes; order Kitasatosporales; family Streptomycetaceae; genus Streptomyces; species Streptomyces sp. NPDC004752. Next base: position 6,512 of record NZ_JBSGBN010000085.1, read on the forward strand.
TGGTGGTGACGATCAGCCGGCCCGGGGTGGAGACGGTGTCCTCGTAGAGGAGAACCTGCTGGGTGGCCGGGGTGCCCTCCTGTTCCAGGACGGTGTGGGCGAGCGGGGTCGCGCCCGCCGGGGGCTCCAGCAGGCCGTGGTAGTGCCAGCGGACCGCGCGCTCGGTGAGGTGCCGCCATGCCGAGTGGTCCTCGGCGGTTCGGCGGACGCCGTTGTCCTCGCCGGTGCGCCACCACCAGAAGTTGGTCGCGGCATGCCGGAATCCGCGTAGGCCCGGCAGCCAGCCGACGATGTCGTTCTCGCCGAGGACGACGACCGTGCCGCCGCGCTCGGTGACCTGGAGCAGGTCAGGCGCGGCGCGGGCCAGCAGGCCCGGGTGCAGCCGGTCGGAGACGATCAGGGTGTCCAGGCCGTCGAAGTCGGCCGCGGTCGCGTCCGGGAGGTAGATCTCGCGGGGGCGCCACAGCCGGACCGCCGGCTCGGCGAGGGTGGCCAGTTGGTGGAAGGAACCGCCGTGCAGGAAGCCGAGGTGAGACATCAGAGGCTGCCCTCCAGCCAGGCGATCAGACGCGGACCGAGGGTTCGGGTAGTGCGGTCGGGGTCGCTGAAGCCGAGCAGGTCGTTGCCGGCGTGGGCCAGCACCAGGCCGTCGCCGAGCGGGTAGACGATGTCGAGCGGCAGCGCGTGCGGGCCGATGCCGTTGACCACCGTGCCGCTCTCGGGGACCCGGGAGTGGTGGCCGCGCCCGTAGAAGCCGGCCACGCCGACCCGGGCCAGTTCCTCGCCGGTCGGGGTCCCGGGCACGCCGGTGCGGTAGAGCAGCTCGTGGAAGTCGACGCCGTCCCAGATCGGATGCGGGGTGACCGGGGAGATCACCAGATCGGCCGGGCCGTGGTGGTCGATGGCCCGCCAAGAGGGAAGGCCGGGCAGGAAGGGGCGTACGACATGCCCGTTGACCAGGACCCGGCCGCCGCCCCGGACGAACGTCTCCAGCAGTGTCGCGTTGCGCTCCAGGAAGACCTGGTCGCAGTCGGGGGAGAGCATCAGGCCCCTGACCCGGCCGCCGGTCAGCAGCCGCGCGTCGAGGTCGTACAGGTCGACGGAGGCGAAGGGCCGGTCCCAGGTCGCCTCCGGGTACCGGGACGGGCCCATGGTGACGTGCAGGACGGGGGTCACTCGGCGGCCTCCGGGACGGGACAGAGGGAATTGCGGGTGGGCCCGAGGTCGGGGACGACCGTGACGCGCAGACCGCGTGGGCCGTCGACCTGGGCGGTGACGACCGGGATGCCGTACAGCTCGCCCAGCGCGTCGGCGTCGAGCAGTTCCGCGGCCGGACCGGTGCGGACGTCGTCCGGGCCCAGCACCAGTACCGCGTGGTCGGCGAGGTGCAGGGCGTGGTCGGGGTGGTGGGTGGTGAGCACGATGCCCAGTCCGGCGGCGGCGAGTTCTTGGAGGAGGGTCAGGACCCGGGCCTGGTTGCGCAGGTCCAGCGCGGAGACGGGTTCGTCCAGGACCAGCATCCGGCACTGCGCGGCCAGGGCGCGGGCGATCAGCGTCATCTGCTGCTCACCGCCGGAGAGTTCGGCGTACGAGTGGTTCGCCAGGTGCGCGATACCGACCCGTTCCATCGCCTCGGCGGCCAGTTCGCGGTCGCGGCGGCCGGGTGCGGCGTAGGCGCGCAGATGGCGGGAGCGGCCCATGAGCACCATGTCGGCGACCGAGTAGGCGAAGGCGGAGGCGTGCGACTGGGGGACGTACGCCACCGGGGCGGTCGCGGTGACCGTGCCCTCGGTGGGCGTGGTCAGCCCGGCCAGGATGCACAACAGGGTGGACTTGCCGCGCCCGTTGGGGCCCAGGACGGCGAGGACCCGTCCCTCCTCGGCGGTGACGTCGACCCCTCGGAAGACCCATCGGTTCCTGATGTAGCGGTGGCCGAGACCGCGGCCTTCGATCACTGGGACCACATCCGGTTGCGCGACCTGGCGAGCAGGACGATGAAGAACGGGGCGCCGATGACCGCGGTGAGGATGCCGAGCGGGATCTCGGTGGCGGTCAGGGTGCGGGAGAGGGTGTCGATGACGGTGAGGTAGGCGCCCCCGATCAGGAAGGCGGTGGGCAGTTGCACCCGGTGGTCACTGCCGGTCCACAGCCGGGCGAGGTGCGGTACGACCAGGCCGACCCAGCCGACCAGACCGGCGACCGCCACCGAACCGGCGGTCATCAGGGCCACCGCGCACAGCAGCACCCCGCGGGTGAGGCGGGGTGGGACACCGAGCGCGGTGGCGTCGTCGTCGCCGAGGGAAAGGACGTTGAGCCGCCAGCGCAGGGCGAGGACGACGGCCGCGCCGGCCAGGATCGGGACCGCCGCGGTGACCGCCTTGGCGTAGGTGGCGGTGGCCAGCGAGCCGAGCAGCCAGAAGACGATGGAGGGAAGCTGCGACTCGGGGTCGGCCACGTACTTGGCGAAGGAGACCAGTGCGGTGAAGAAGGCACCGGTGACGGTACCGCCGAGGACGATCATCAGGACGGGGCTGCCGCTGTTCAACCGCCCGATCAGCATCACGACGGCGAGCGCCAGCAGACCGAAGCCGAACGCGCCGCCGACCACGGCGAACGAGCCAAGACCGAACAGCAGCGCGAGCACACCACCGAACGAGGCGCCGGAGGCGACGCCGATGACGTCGGGGCTGACCAGCGGGTTGCGGAACACACCCTGGAGGGCGGCCCCACCGAGCGCGAGCCCGCCGCCGACCAGGAGGGAGAGCAGTACCCGGGGGAGGCGGACATCGAGGACGACGGTCTCCTCGACGTCGGTCCAGGTCCGGTCGACCGGGAAGAGTTGGCCGGCCAGCAGCCGGACCAGTTCGTTGGGCGGGACGACGTAACGGCCCAGGGCGAGCGCTGCGAGGGCCACCACCACGGTGGCGGCGGCGAACAGCAGCAGCCGGGGGCCCCGGCCGGGGACGCCGGTGCTCGGTCCGCCCGGTGCGGTGGCCGACTCAGTGGCAGGCGCGGTGGCCGACTCGCTGGCGGGCGCGGTGGCCGGCGCCGACGCGGCGTCAGGCGCGGAAGCCGTCATAGCCGCTGCTCTTCGCGTTCAGGTCCATGTGCAGCACCCCGTCGGTCTCCGCCCTGGAGATGTCGTAGCCGTACAGGCGGTCGAAGGAGTCCTTGATCCGGCTGCGCAGGCCGATCCGGGTGGCCAGCTCGGGGTGGAGGACCTGGGCGACCCAGCGCCACATCAGCGGGGACTCGCAGCAGGGCGGGTCCCAACGGTAGCCACCCAGTGGCACCTTGTAGACGCGGCGCTCGCGGACCGCCCGGACGTCGGCCAGCTTCTTGTTGGCGTAGATGTCGGCGGGGGCGGCGTCGTCGAAGCCGGAGAGGAGGACGACGTCCGGATCCCAGGCGAGGATCTGCTCGGCGGAGACCTGCGGGGAGCCGGCGGAGACGTCATGGGCCACGTTGGTGCCGCCGGCGATCTCGGTCCAGTGGGTGACGTAGTCGGATCCGGTGGCGGTGGTCCAGCCGTCGGCGGCGGTGCGCAGGTAGAGGACCTTCTGCTGCTTCTTCGCGTACGGGGCGACCAGGGCGCGGACGGCCTTGTCCTCCGTGTGCATCCAGTCGAGCAGATCGGTGGCGCGTTTCTCCTTGCCGAGCAGGCTGCCGAATATCTTGATCCAGGTCTCCAGCTGCTGCTGGGTGCCGTAGGTCAGGCCGATGACCTTGAAACCGGCGTTCTCCAGGGGCGCGATGACCTCGTCGCCCTTGTCGCCCCACTGGATCACCACGTCCGGCTCGATGCCCACGACGGTCTCCACATTGGGCACGAAGTCGGCGCCCGCGATGGTGGCGGTCTTCTTCGACCCTGGGAAGAGGGTGCCGAAGATGCCCTGCTTGTTCGCCTGGAGCGTGGACTCGTTGATGCCGACGACGCGGTCGTAGGAGCCGTCCACGGCGGCAATCATCGACGGTGCCGGGATGATCGTGGTGGCGATCCGCCGCACCGGGCCGTCGAAGGTGACCTTCTTGCCGCGCTGGTCCGTGATGGTGAAGCCGGCGTCGGTGGCCCCCGCGGTGTGGGTGTCCTTCGTCTCACGGGAGGAGCAGGCGCCGAGGGCACCGGCGCCTGCGACGGCCAGAGCGCCGCCGCCGAGACCGCGCAGGACGGCGCGGCGCGACCGTGAGGAGAAAACAGCAGTGGACACAGTCCACCTCCGGGCAATCCAGGGACAATTAGGTGTGCCTAACCTAACCTATCGATCGCTGCTCGCCCAGAGGGGCCCGTCGCACCCGTCACACCTGCCTCGGCGCCGATGACATCGCGCTCGGCTGTGGCAGAGCGGGTACCCCCATGCCAGAGCGGGTGCCCCCATGCCTGAGCGGGTGTCCGCATGCGGCACCCGCGGATCACGGGGATACGTCATCCTTGAACCCGGCATCCTTGAACCCGGCATCCTTGAACCCGGCGCCGGGCTCCGCCCCCGACGCAACGCCCCCTGATCCACCGAGGTGCACCCCGCATGAAGTCCCGATCGGCGCTGGCGGCATGGCTGGGCGGTCTCGACAGCTCGCGTCTGGCACGCGTACTCACGACGCGGACGGACGCCGTGTCCGCTCCGGAGCCGCGCTCGGTGGGGGAACTGGCGGACCGCCTTCAGCGCCCGGGATCGGTGGCACTGGTCCTGCCGCGGCTCACGCTGCCGCACCTCCAGGTGGCCGAGGCGCTGGCGGCGCTGGGTGCGCCCGCATCGCGCGCTGCCCTGGCGGATCTGCTGGGAGTCGCGGACGACGAAACCACCCGCGAACTGGAGGCCGCGCTGGAGGCGCTGGCCGATCACGCTCTGGTCTGGCCGGACGGCGCGGGAGGGCTCCGTATGGCCGGACCGCTGCGGCAGGCATGGGACGCGCCGCTGGGGCTGGACGCCCCGCTGAAGGAACTGCTCGCGGGCACGACCTCCGACGAGCTGCGCGGCATGCTGGCGGCGGTCGGCATCAAGCCGCCGGGCACCAAGCCGCAGCGACTGGCTGCACTGGTGGAGCACCACAGCGACCCGGAGCGGATCGCCTCCGTGGTCGCCCGGGCCCCGGCGGCGGCCCGGGAGTTGCTCGAACGCCGAGCGGCGGCTGCGCCGGGGGAACTCCCGCAGTTCATCATGTTCGGGAGTCCGAGCCCCGACCCGGCACCGGGCGAGCGATGGGCACGGGAACGGGGACTGCTGATCCAGGACCGTCACCGCTACGGTCCGGCCCGCATGCCTGCCGAGGTGGCGCTCGCGCTGCGCGGGTCCGGCCGGCACGCCCCGTTCCAACCCGTCCCGCCGTCCGTGCGAGGGGTGTCGGTCACCCCGGTGGAGGTGGACGGCGAGGCGTCAGCCGCGGCCGCGGCGTTCGCCACCCATGCCGCCTCGGTGCTGTCGGCCTGCTCGGCGGCCGCACCGGCCCGGCTGAAGTCCGGCGGGATCGGTGCGCGTGAACTGGCCCGGATCGGCAAGGCCGCCCAGGCCGACGACGCCGTCGTACGCCTGACGCTTGAGACCGCGTACGCCGCCGGGCTGCTGGGCCGGGACGGCGATCGCGTGGCGCCCACCGAGGCATACGACGCCTGGGCGGAACAGGAACCCCCGGAGCAGTTCGCGGTCCTGCTCCAGGCATGGCGGAACCTGCCGCTCACCCCCACCCAGGCGCGCGACGAGGACAACAAGGCGCTCCCCGCCCTCGCCGGCGCACCGCCCTGCAACGGCTGTGTGCAGGCCCGCCACGGGCTGTTGACGGCAGCCGCACAGCTCCCGGCAGGGCAGGGTGTGAGGGCCACGTCGGATCTGGGGCCCCGGATCGCCTGGCACCGCCCGCTCGCCGATGGCTCGCCCCAGGACAGGACGCCGTTCGCCGCGGTGATCCGTGAGGCCGAGTTGCTCGGTGTACTCGCGCGCGGTGCCCTGTCCGCCCTCGGCATCCACCTGCGGACCGGTGACACGGAGGGGCTGAGCATCGAGTGCCGGCGGCTGCTGCTCTCGGCCAGCGCGACGGCACGGATCGGCGCCGACCTCACCGCCGTCGTCACCGGCACACCGTCCGCGCGACTGGCCAGGCTCCTGGACTCCGTCGCCGAGCGGGAGACCAGCGGCACGGCATCGGTGTGGCGGTTCAGCGCGGGCAGCATCCGCCGGGCTCTGGACGCGGGCCGCGTCCCCGAGGACATCACGGCCGACCTGTCCGCTGTCGCCAACGGGCCACTGCCACAGCCGCTGACGTATCTGATCGCCGACACCGCACGCGGCCACGGGCGGGTGCGCATCGCCCCCGCCGCCTGCGTCCTGCACGGCGACGAGCCCGCGCTCCTGGCCGAGCTCGCCGCCCACCGCAGGCTCGCGGGGCTCGGACTGCGGCAGCTGGCGCCGACGGTACTGGTCAGCCGCAGCCCGCTCGACGCGACGCTCGCCGCGCTCCGGGCCGAGGGGTACGCCCCTGTCGCCGAGACGGCCGAGGGCACGGTACGCGTCGAGAAGGCCCGGCCTCGGCGGGCCGCCTCCCCCGTTCCGGCTCCGCGCGGCAGCGGCGGGAAGGGCAGCGGCGCGAGGGGCAGCGGCCGGATCGCCGCGACGAGCGCGGCGAAGGCGCCCGCCGCCGTCGACCCGATCATCTTGGCGGCCCAGCTGCTGGCCGCCTCGCCCACGGCTTCCGCGTCCACGGCTCCCGCGTCCGCGCCGTCCGACGGAGGCGTGCCCTTCGCCACGGGCACCGAGGAGGTCGTCGCCGGGTGGGCGAAGCGCCTGCCGCACAGCGACATCCGCCAGCTGGCCCATGCCATCGATGCCGGCCAGGCCATCACCGTCGAGTACGTCGCCACCTCGGGCAACCGGACCGTGCGCACCCTCAGCCGCCTCGCGCTCGACCCGCCCTACCTCGAAGCCTGGTGCCACCTTCGGGACGCCGAGCGCGTATTCACCCTCTCCCGCATCCACAGCGTCATGACGGTCATGCCCGGCTGAGCGCATGAGGGAAGGGGGGCGTCGATGGCGATCTCGATCGCCACGGAGCGCCGACACCCGCCCCGCGGGCAGGGCATGCGCCGCCTCTTCACGGTCGTACGCCGCGGTTGTCTGTACGCACGTGAGTCGGCTCCACGGTACGGACGAGTTTGGGTACCACCCTCGAACCGGCAGTCGAAGGCTCACCCTCGCCCGAGACGGGATCTTCTCGCAGGCCACGGCCCTGCCTCAGCCCACAACCGGGCTGACCGTCGAACGACCGTCGGAGCCAAAAGAACTCGGTGCGCTGGTACCCGAAAGCCTTGCTACAGACACCGCGGTCGCAGCCGGCACCCCGCGATCCTCGCCCGCGGACCTCGCCGCCGGGACGCTCCGCTCCGAGCCGTCACCCTCCGCATGGTCATCACCTCAACGGGTGAACGGACTGAGGGTCGGCTTTCCCGGACGGGACCCCGTCGTTCGCCGCTCTCCGAGTGGTGAACGACCGCTTGGGACCGGCGGGGACCGGGCTCGGGATTCCGGGGCGCGGGGTGCTCGGGTGGTCTGTTCAGCCGATCCGGTGTTACCTGGAGCGAGGGGATACACCGGTATGAGTGAGGACTCACCGGGGCAAAGGAGGCCGAAATATGCGTAGGAAACCGGTCATGCGAACCTTGGCCGCCGCTCTCCTCGCAGGCGGTGCGATCGTCGGAACGGGAGTGGCCGCCAGTCCGGCCTCGGCCGCGGTCCCCACGCACGGCGTCGCGACACTGTCGCACAACAGCCTGGTGGCGCACGGCGGCGGCGGATGCGGCTTCGGTGGCTTCAACCGCGGCTTCTGCGGGTTCGGCGGATTCGGGGTCAGCCCCTACGGGTTCAGCCCCTACGGGTTCGGCTACGGCGGCTACGGCGGCTACGGCAGCTCCCCCGTGGTGATCGTCGTCCGATAACCCGCCGGCGGCGAGGATGCCGACGGCACCGACACAGCAGTGAGAAGGGAAGCGGAGGCTCCGGCCGGGAATGGCCGGAGCCTCCCCCCTGCTCCGGGGCCGGTCCGGCGGTGACGCCGAGGCGTGGTTCATCTGCCTGGATCACCCCGGGGTGCGCCGCATAGGGATCTCGCGCCGGGGCACTCGGAGCGGACGGCGGAAGTGAGGCTGCGGCGATGGCGGAGGACCGGCGGGAGCCAGAGGACCATGCTCCACGGGAGCGGAACGTCCCGCCCGGCGAGGCGCCGTCCGGCGGGCTGCCGTTCGGCGACATGCCGCCCCGCGAGGCGCCGTCCGGCGAGGCGCCGCCCCACTACATCTTGCCCGGCGACATGCCGCCCCACTACGTCCCGCCCGGCAAGGCGCTGTCCCGCAAGGTGCCATCCGGCGAGCTGCCGCCCCACTACGTCCCGCCCGGCAAGGCGCTGTCCTGCGAGGCGCCGTCCGGCGACATGCCGCCCCACTACGTCCCGCCCGGTGAGGTCCTGCCCCGCAAGGTGCCATCCGGCGAGGCGCCGCCCCACTACGTCCCGCCCGGCAAGGCGCCATTCCGCGAGGTGCCATCCGGCGACATGCCGCCCCGCTACGTCCCGCCCGGCAAGGCGCCATTCCGCGAGGTGCCATCCGGCGAGGCGCCGCCCCAAGACCTCCCGCCCGGCGACCTCCCGCCCCACGACATGCCGCCCGGCGAGGCGCCGCCCCACGAGATCCCGCCCCATGAGATCCCGTCCCGCGAAGTCCCGTCCCGCGACGTGCCCTACTCCTCCTTGCTCGATCTGCCGCTCAGCTCCGATCTGAACCACATCGGGGAGCAGTTGCACGCCCTGGCCCGGGCCCAGAGCACCCTCCAGGAACTGCTCCAGGCGGTGATGAACATCACCGGCGAACTCGAACTGCCGACGGTGCTGCGCCGTATCGTCCGCACCGCCATGGACCTGGTGGGCGCCCGCTACGGGGCGATGGGCGTGCTCGACGAGGAGGGCAGGCTCCTGGACGAGTTCATCCCGCTGGGGCTCAGCGCGAGGGAACTCGCCGATCTGAGCGGGGTGGAACTCCCGCGCGGCAAGGGGCTGCTGGGACATCTGATCCGCCATCCCGAGCCGCTGCGGGTCGAGGACATCGGCCAACATCCCGAGTCGGCCGGATTCCCGCCCGGCCACCCGCCGATGCGCAGCCTGCTCGGCGTCGCGATCAGCGTGCGCGGGAGGATCTACGGCAACCTCTACCTCTCCAACCGCAAGGACGGCCAGCCCTTCGACCGGCACGACGAGGGCGTGATCCGGGCGCTGGCCAGCACCGCCGGGGTGGCGATCGAGAACGCCCGGCTCTATCAGCAGGCCCGCCACAGCGCGGAACAGTTCCAGCGGCTGCTGCTGCCCCGGCTGCCCGATCTGCGGCCCTTCACGGCCGGGGCGGCCTATCGCCCGGCCAGCACCCCCGCGGCGGTGGGCGGCGACTGGTACGACGCCATGCTGCTGCCCGACGGGGCGTGCGCGGCGGTGATCGGTGACGTGGTGGGGCACGACCTGCGGGCGGCGGCCGACATGTCGCAGATCCGCAGCATGCTGCGGGCCCTCTACTTCGACTGGAGCATCCTGCCCAGTTCTTCCCTCACCCGGCTCGACCGCATCATGCACGCCCTGGAGGACGCGCCGGTGGCGACCGCCCTGCTGGCCCGGCTGGAACCCGCCGAGAGCGCCTGGCGGCTGCGCTGGTCCAGCGCCGGGCATCCGCCGCCACTGCTGGTGCTGCCCGACGGCCGGGTGCGCTATCTGGACACCGAGCCCGGGGTTCCGCTCGGGGTGGCGGTCGACCTGCCCCGTCCCGACTACTGTCAGGTGGTGCCGGTGGACAGCACGGTCGTCCTCTTCACCGACGGTTTGGTGGAGACCCCCGGCCAGCCGCTGGACCGAGGGCTCGACGCCCTGGCCGCCATCGCCTCCCGGCATGCCCGGCGGTCGCCGGAGGAGCTGTGCCGGATCCTGGCCGACCACCACCCCAGCGACGGCCATGACGACATGGCGGTCATCGCGCTGCGCACGCCCGCCCTGTGGGGTTATGGTCGGTCGTCAACTTCTCGGGCGTGAACTTCTCGGGCGTGAACGTTCACGCCCGAGAACGTTCACAGCCGAGAACGGACCGAGCTTGTGGACTTGAGTCAGCCCCACCGATGCATTGCCTTTTGCCCGCGGCCAACTGCCTTGTCGAGGTCACATCCACCGCGCTCTGCGGTGCGGGACCATTGACCGGTCTCATGACAGGTCCCAACACCGGTACAGGACCGGCGACATCCGCCCGGACAGCGTCATCCAAGCGGTATCCCCGGCAAGTTGGTTCATGCCTTGCAGGCCCCCGGGCGGATGCGAGAGACTGCCGGGCCGCTGCGCGCTCCCGGACCGAGAGATGCGATTTCTCCCGGGCCCGAACGCCCCGGGTTCCTCGCAAGATCGGCCTGAAGGCGTTCCGGAAGCATAGATTCACCAACCTTTCACGGACGGGCGATTCCGCTGTGCTAAGGAGTAGCGGTACATCGTTTGGGCCGGTCACGGTGCCCTATCCGTGATGCGCGAATTACGTCACATGAACGAGCGTGGCGTAGGGTGGCTGTCCTATTAACTGTCTGATTCTCTACCGGAGTTGACAGTTGGTCCACGCTGCGCGCCGCGTGTCCCCAACTGCATGACCGAGAGGACTCCGATGCCCGAAACCCCGCCTTACGCAGTGAGTTCGGAGCCCGGCCGGGTGACGGCGCCGCCTTCGGCGCGGAACAGACATGCCCGGCCGCCCACACAGGACGCACCGCGGGATTCGGCCAATCGTTCCCCACGCTCGTCCGTGGTCCGGCTCGCGGTGCTGCCCGCGGCGCTCATGGCACTGCTCGCCGCCGTCGTCGTGCTCTTCGTGCTGCGTAGCCAGGAGGGTACCGCCGACGCGACCACCTGGGCCGTGCTCACCAGCGCCGCCGTTCTCGGCTGTGGCGTCCTGGCCGGTGCCGGGTACGCCGGCCGCGCCGAGAGCCGGTCGGTGTCGCGGCAGTACGAGTCGCTGCGCCGCGCCGTCGCCGCGGGCCAGGCCGACCTTCAGGATGTGCTGCGCCGACTGGAGCAGGGCGAGCAGGTGGAGCAGCAGCCGTTCGCCCACCAGGCACCGCCGCAGAACGACGTGCTCGGCCGTCTCGCGTACGAGATCAACGTCAGCATGTGGCAGGCCAGGACCGCGATCGCGCGGACGGCGCAGTTCTCCCGCGGCTCCTCGCCGGACAGCGAGGAGAAGGTCGAGGTCTTCGTCAACCTCGCCCGGCGCCTGCAGTCGCTCGTGCACCGCGCGATCAACATGCTCGACCAGCTGGAGAACGAGGTCGAGGACCCGGAGCTGCTCAAGGGCCTCTTCCACGTCGACCACCTGGCCACCCGCATCCGCCGGCACGCGGAGAACGTCGCCGTGCTCGGCGGCTCGGTGTCCCGTCGGCAGTGGACCCGCCCGGTGACCCTGACCGAGGTGCTGCGGTCGTCGATCGCCGAGGTCGAGCACTACTCGCGGGTCAAGCTGGTACCGCCGATCGAGGGCACGCTGCGCGGCCACGCCGTCGCCGACGTCATCCACCTGCTGGCCGAACTCGTCGAGAACGCCACGATGTTCTCCGAGCCGCACACCCAAGTCCTGCTGCGCGCCCAGCGGGTGACCGCCGGGCTGGCCGTCGAGGTCGAGGACCGCGGTCTGGGCATGCCCCTGCAGGAGCAGACCCGGATCAACACGCTGCTCGCCGAGCCGGACCGCATCGACCTCAGCAAGCTGCTCGCCGACGGCCGTATCGGGCTGTACGTGGTGTCCGCGCTGGCCCGTCGGCACGGCATCGCGGTCCGGCTGCAGAGCAACATCTACGGCGGGATCCAGGCCATCCTGGTCGTTCCGCGCGGGCTGATCGGCGACGAGGCGGTCGAGGCGCCCGCCGAGGTTCCCCAGCAGGCGCAGGTCCAGCAGGCCCAGGTCCAGCACGCCCAGATCCCGCAACGCCAGGTCCAGCAGGCGCAGATAGCGCAGGCGCAGGCACAGCACGCCCAGGTACAGCAGGCGCAGGGCCAACACACCCAGGTCCAGCAGGCACAGATACCCCAGCCCCGGGTCCCCGCGGGCCAGATGCCCCCCGCGCACGTCGCCGCGCCCCAGGCTTCCGCGGCGCAGGTGCCGCCCGCGCAGTACCAGGCCGCGCAGGCGGCACCCGCCCAGACCGGCGCCCGGCCGCCCGCCCTGCGGCAGCCGCTGCCGCAGGCCCGGACCGCGTCCGTGCCCGCACAGCCGTACGGCCGGGGCGCGGGGGCACCGGCGGCCCCGCACGACCACGGGTCCCCGCACGGCGGGAGCGCCCAGGACGACCGGCCGCGGCTGCCGCAGCGCCGCGCGCAGGAGCACTTGGTAGCGGAACTGCGGAACGGTCCAGCCCCCCGCCGGGACGACGAGCAGGAGGTGGAGCACGATCCTGGATTGATGGCCAGCTTCCAGCGCGGAGTCAGCCTCGCCGACCACGAACCCGACGAGCCCCCCACCCACAGCGCTCGCTGACCGCAAGCTCCGTACTTTTCACAAGGAGAAGAACGCCACCGTGAGCGACATGCACGCCGGCCAGTCGAAGAATCTGGACTGGCTCCTGGCCGGCCTCGTCCAGCGGGTCCCCTACACCCGCAGTGCCCTTCTGCTGTCTTCCGACGGACTGGCGAAGGCTTTCGACGGGCTCGAAACGATTGCTGAAGCAGAACACCTGGCCGCCCTGGCGTCCGGCCTCCACTCGCTGGCCCGCAGCGCGGGCATGCAGTTCGCCCAGGGGGCCGACGTACGGCAGGTGGTGGTGGAGCTCGACAGCGCGCTGCTGTTCGTGTGCGCCGCGGGCTCCGGCGCCTGCCTGGCCGTCCTCGCCGACCGGGATGCCGACGCTGCCGTGCTCGGCTACGAAATGGCCATGCTGGTCAAGAGCGTCCGCCCGTACCTGGCCACGCCGGTCCGCCAGCAGGTGGCCGGCGCGTCGATGGATCCGGGGCGCTGAGCATGACGGACGCGGAGGACGTGTCCTGGCTCGATGACGACGCCGGGCGGTTAGTACGGCCGTACACCGTCAGCAACGGGCGCACCCGTCCCTCGGCCCACTTCGACCTGCTGACCATGGTGATGGCCACGGGCACCCGGCCGCAGACGTATCTCGGCCCCGACTACGACCAGGTCCTCGCGCTGTGCGACGCACCCATGTCGGTGGCCGAGGTGGCCGCCCATCTGCGGCTGCCGGCCGTCATCACCAAGGTTCTGCTCTCCGACCTCGTGACGCACCGGGCGCTCACCACGCGGGCGCCACGCGTCGTAGAGGCGGCCTCCCCGACCGACCGAAACCTCCTGGAGGCGGTGCTGCATGGCCTTCGCAAGCGGCTCTGACCCCTTTCCGACCGCCCTGAAGATCCTCATCGCCGGAGGCTTCGGGGTCGGCAAGACCACCTTTGTCGGAGCGGTCAGCGAGATCGAGCCGCTGAGCACCGAGGAGTTGCTGACGAGCGTCAGCGCCCGCACGGACAGCCTGGTGGGCATCGAGGACAAGTCGACCACGACCGTGGCGATGGACTTCGGCCGTATCACCCTGACCCGCGAGAACGTCCTGTATCTGTTCGGCACGCCCGGTCAGGAACGCTTCTGGTTCATGTGGGACGAGCTGTCCAACGGGGCGCTGGGCGCGGTGGTTCTCGCGGACACCCGGCGTCTCGACCACTGTTTCGCCGCCGTCGACTTCTTCGAGCGGCGCGGCATCGGGTTCATCGTGGCCGTCAACGAGTTCGACGGCGCCTACCGCTACGACGCCGAGGAGGTGCGCGCGGCCCTCGCCCTCAAGCCCGACGTACCCGTCGTGACGTGCGACGCGCGGCAGTGCAACTCCGGAACCCATGTGTTGATCGCCCTCGTCCAGCACCTGCTCGCCTCGACTCCCGGCATGTCGCCCGCGGAGCTTAACCCGTCGCGCTGAGGCCAGCTCACCGCGACCGAATGGAGCCTGCATGTCAGCCCCGGTTCCCTACAACACCTCCTTCGACCCGACCGGCCATCTGCTGCTCACCCCGGAGGACCGGGACGCGCCCTCCCGGGTGGCCCGGCTGCGCGAACTCGGCATCGGGGACACCCCCGTTCCGGAGTTCGACGAGTTCGCGCGCAATCTGGCGCACGTCACCGGCGCGCCGTTCTCGATGGTCAACTTCATCGACGAGAACCGGCAGTACTTCGCCGGTCTGTACGCCGCCGGCCGGCCGGGCGTGCAGCTGGAGGCGACGCCGCAGCAGCAGACGCCGGTCGGCCGGACGATGACGCGCGACCAGGGCTACTGCCCGCATGTCGTCGTGCGCAAGAAGGCGCTGGTGCTGGAGGACGTCTGCGACTACCCGCGGTTCGCCGGGAATCGCGTCGTGGACGAGATCGGCATCCGCTCGTACATGGGCGCGCCGCTCATCGACTGGAAGACCGGGATGGCCCTGGGCACGATCTGCGTCGTGGACACGGACACCCACCCGTGGGGGCGGGACGGCCTGGCGACCATCAAGTCGATGGCCCAGCAACTGGTCGACCGGATCCACGAGCTGGAGAACCGGGGCGGGATCTGAGCCGCCGCGGGGCGGGCGCCCCGCGTACGGGGGCCGGGCCGAATGCGCGGGAGCCGCGGGCACGACACTGTGTCCGTGGCTCCCCTTGTTCAGCTCAGGCCCGCCGTCTCCAACTGTCCCAGCCGGCGGCGCGGCTCGGCGGTACGGACGAGACCGGACAGCCGCTCGGACCACTGGCCCCTGGCCGTGCCCAGGGCGACCTCGCCGAGCCGCAGCAGCTGGATGTCCGAGGTGCCCGCGGGGGCGTAGATGTGATGGGCGTCGCGCAGATAGCGCTCGACCGGGCGGTCGGTGAACAGGCCGCTCGCCGCGTGGATCTCCATGGCGTCACGGGTCGATTCGACGGCCGACTCATGATTGAGGAACTTGGCGTTCATCAGCTCCGCGTCGCACGGCAGCCCCTGGTCGAGCAGATATACGGCGTGGTAGGCGGCCAGCCGGGCCGTCATCAGCCGTGACTTCATCCTGCCCAACTTGAGTTTGATGCTGTTCAGTTTGGCCAGTGGTGCGCCGTACCGCTCGCGCTCGATGCACAGGGCGGTGGTCTCCTCGAAGGCGGCCTGGTGGATGCCGAGCGAGACCGCCGTCAGGTTGGGCCGGCCGTACAGCACGCTGGACGAGTAGGCGACGGCCAGGCCCTGGCCCTCGCCGCCGAGCAGATTGGCCGCCGGCACCCGGCAGTTGTCGAAGATGAGTTCACCGAAACTGAATCCGTGCAGGCCCATGGCGGGCCGGTGCGGGGCGAGCGAGAAGCCCGGACGGTCGGACTCGACCAGGAAGGCGGACAGCCCCTTCGAGCCCTCACCGGTGCGTACGACCACTCCGTGCACATCGCCGACGTGACTGTTGCCGACGAAGACCTTGCGGCCGTTGAGAATGTAGTCGTCGCCGTCGCGGACGGCGGTGCTGCCCATACCGAGGACGTGGCCGCCCGATTCCGGCTCGGTGACCCCGATCGTCGGCAGGCAGGCGCCACCGGCGATGCGCGGCAGCCAGGCCCGCTTCTGCGCCGTGTTGCCGAAGTGGATTATCTTGGCGACGCCGAGCTGGGATGCTTGGACCATGGCGCCCATGGCACCGCTGACGCGGGCGAGTTCCTCGATGATGATGGTCTTGGCCAGATGCCCGGCCCCCATCCCGCCGTACTCCCTGCCGATGGTCACCCCGATCCAGCCCTGCCGGGCGATGAGCCCGGACAGCTCGTGCGCGACCGTCCTGGAAGACTCCATCTCCGGTATCCGCGAGCGCACCTCCCGCTCGGCGAACTCCCGCACGCGACGCCGTAGATCCTCATGCCATCCGCTGGTGAAATAGCGTTCCACAACCCCTCCAACACGCTGCCCCCGTGTCCGGCCGGATACGGAGGTCGTTCGTAGGCAGTGGTTCTTCGCCCCAGGCTGACCGCCCAAGAAATTGTCCACTTATCGACCCATCTCAGCCAAGATCAATTTTTGATGTTGACTGAAATACGGCACCTTGCGCTCCTTCTCATGGGTGCGATACAGCGGACTGCCTGCTTCCGGTCGCACACACTACGGAGAGAGACCAACCAAGCGCGAACAGGGGTCACAGGGTGGCACACACAGGCATGCCCACCAGGCAATTGCCTGGTGGGCAGAAGGTGATGTACGACGACAATCAGTCACGATCCGACTGGCTGATAAGCGAACAGGCTCCACTTTCCCGGTCCCGATCCCACCGATGCAGAATCAGCCAATTTTCTGGTCGAGTGCGGACCGATTGACGCTCGTCGGGGTGGGGAGACCCCGGGACGGGTGGGCCGAGGGCGCGGTGCCGGGGGCGGCCGTTCTCGATGACGACACGTCGGAGGTGGGGGTCCGGACGCTGCTCGGTGGACTGACGGCGCCCCGGGAGCCGCGGGCGGGGCCCGGAGTCGCGGTCTTCGCCGCCTCCGAAGGCGTCGGGGACGGGGACGTGGTCGGGGGCCGGGACGCCGGCGACGCGGTAGGGGCAGGTGGCGCGAGCGGGACCGCCGGGACGGCGGGGGCGGACGACGCCGACAGGCGCAGGGGCAGCGCGACGAGGGCGGCCACAGCACAGGTGAGACCGGCACCGGCCGCGGCGCGCAGCAGTCTGCGCCGGGCCGCGGCCCGGCGGATCGCCTGGTAGCGGCCGGGGGGCGGGCCCAGGTGCTCGGCCGGGGGACGCAGGATCACCGCGAGGGGGTCGTCGGGCGCGAACTCCGGGTCGTCGTCAAAGCGTGTGGTCAAGGCTTCTCCTCAGATGGACGCGGAGCAGTTCCCGGGCCGCGTGCAGGTCGGCCTTGACGGTTCCTTCCTTGCGCCCGGTCAGC
Source organism: Streptomyces sp. NPDC004752 (assembly GCF_053601275.1). Lineage (NCBI taxonomy): Bacteria > Bacillati > Actinomycetota > Actinomycetes > Kitasatosporales > Streptomycetaceae > Streptomyces > Streptomyces sp. NPDC004752. The sequence continues at coordinate 23,412 of NZ_JBSGBN010000085.1, forward strand.
ACGGACACCTCCCGGATCGGCATGTCAGCGTAGTAGTGGAGGAGGATCGGGACGCGCAGCCGTTCCGGCAGGGACTGCACGAGCAGGCGTACCGACGGGTCCGGCGCCGCGGCGTACGGGCGCACGGCGGCCTCCGTGGTCACACGGCGCACGGCTTTGCGCTCGCGTTCCAGTCTGCGCCAGTGATCGCGGACGATATTGGCCGCGGTGACATAGAGGAAGCCGCGGGGCTCGTCCACGGACGTCCAACGGGCCCAGAGCCGGGTGAACGCCTCCGAGGCGATCTCGTGGGCCGTCTCGTCGTCGTCGACGAGACGGCGGCACCAGCCGGCGAGACGCGGGTACAGGGCGGCGAACAGCTCGGACGCTGCCTGGTCGCGGGACCGTTTCAACGCTCTCCAGGGTCGAGACGCCCCTCGGGGCGCGTGGGGGGGGGCCGGGCGCGGCGGCGCTCGTGGGGAAAGATGCCGGGCCCGCGGTGCGCGTTCCGCGGGCCCGGTCCCTCGTCTTGCGTCCGGGTCCCGGGTCCCGGGTCCCGGGGTCCGAAGTCCGGTTGGCGGGGCCGGTGTCCCGGGTGCCCGGGCCCGTGTCCCAGTGCCGGGGCCCGTGTCCCGGGTGCCGGGTTTCGGGGTCCGAAGTCCGGTTGGCGGGGCCGGTGTCCCGGGCGCCGGGTTTCGGGGTCCGAAGTCCGGTTGGCGGGGCCGGTGTCCCGGGTGCCCGGGCCCGTGTCCCAGTGCCGGGGCCCGTGTCCCGGGTGCCGGGTTTCGGGG
>NZ_JBSGBN010000085.1:24280-42120 GCF_053601275.1 Streptomyces sp. NPDC004752
GTCCGAAGTCCGGTTGGCGGGGCCGGTGTCCCGGGCGCCGGGTTTCGGGGTCCCGGGTGCCGGAACCCGTGTCCCGGGGCCGGCCGGATGCCCGGTGCCGGGGCCCGTGTCCCGGGTGCCGGGGCCGGCCGGATGCCGGGTGCCGGGTTTCGGGTTCCGCCGGGCCGACGGATCAGGGGGCGGTGCCGCTCAGCGCGGCGAAGACGATCACGTTGTCCAGGTAGCCGTCACCGGTGTGCGGGCCGCCGCAGGTGATGAGCCGCACCTCGGGCCGGGCCACGTCCCCGTAGACCTCGTCGGCCGGGAACTCCGCCTTGGCGACCGTCCGTACCCGGGTCACCGCGAACTCCGCCCGCGCGCCGTTCTCCAGCCGCGCCATGATCGTCTCGCCGCGGCGCAGCCGCGCCAGGTGCCGGAAGACGCCGTCGCCGTAGGCGCCGACCGTGACATGGCCGAGAATGACCGACGGCCCGACCTGACCCGGTGTCGGCGAGTGCCGGTACCAGCCAGCCCGGTCGTGCGCGGTGACCGGGGGCACCTGCACGGTGCCGTCCGCCGCGAGCCCGAGTCGCAGCAGCGGGGTGTCCACGCCGATGGCCGGGATCAGCAGCCGGACCGGGACCGACCGGGCGAGCGGGCGCGGCGCGGCTCCCGTACCCGTCGGGGTCGCCGCGCTGCCCCCTTTACTCCCCCGGGCCGTGGTCGCGGCCGGCCGGTCCGTTCGGCCGCCGCAGCCGGTGAGCAGCGTGGCCAGCCCCGCGGCGGCGAAACCGCGCCTGGAGAGCGGGGTCATGCCCCGGCGGTCCCGGCCGCCCGCCGACGGCGTACGACGAAGACCGCCCCGCCGGCCGCGACGAGAACCGCGGCGGCGCCCCCGCCGAGCAGCCCGGCCGAGGAACCGGACCCCTCGGACGGCGCGGTCACCCCGGTGTCGGGCGCGCCCTCCGGCACGACCGAGACCTGGCCCCGGGACGGCGCCCGGGTCTCCGCGATGCCCGGCACGCGGCTGGGCACCGGCTTCGGCGCCTTGGTCGGCTCGGTAGCGGGGGTGGCGACGGGATTGGCGGGGGTGGCGACCCTGGTCGGCTCAGTGGCGGGGGTGGCGACGGGGTTGGCCGGGGTGGCGGCCCTGGTCGGCTCGGAGGGGGTCGTCCCGTCGGCGAACGCGGGCGCGGTGCCCGCCAGCACGGCGGTGCACGCGAGTGTCATGACGCTCAGGACAATTCGGCGCATCGGATCGCTCTCCTTCGTCTTGGCCCGCTGGTCGACGGGCGGTTACGGATCGAGCGAAGAGACGACACGGCACGACACCGGGTTGTAAAGAACAGGCAAAGCCCGAGAAGCCCGGACAGCCGCCACCGGACTGCGCCCCACAGGGGCGCGGGGCTGTGTCGGGGGCTGTGCTGTGTCGGTGCTGTGCTGTGTCGGGGGCTGTGTATCGATGTGCGGCTATCGATGTGCGGCTCCGCCGCGATGGGGTCCCCCTGTGCGAGCGAAGCCGAGAACGCCCCCACCCAGCCCGCCGAACGCTCACCGAGTGACCCGCACGCCGTGCGTCACCGTCACCTGGTCCAGTTCCGACACCCGGACCGTCACCTTCATCGTCCAGGTGCCGGGGATGGGCAGGTTGAGGGAGTTGGTGCCCCAATAGCCGCCCAGGTCGGTGACCTTGGCATCGACCGGGCCGATCCGCTGGGCGGGCAGGGTGAAGGAGAGCCGTAGTTCCGGAACGGTGGACAGCCCGCCGTCGGGTCCGAACACCACGGCCTGCACGGAGGTTTGGCCGACCCGGCCGGGATCCAGCGTGACCTGCACACTGCCCCGCGCGGTGCCGATGGTGAAGGGGACCGTCGTGACGGACGCGGCCGGAATGTCGGTCGCCGGTGCCGCCGCCGCGGCCTCGGCCGCCGCACGGCCCGGCGAGGTGCCGGTCAGCACGGTGGTGAGCCCCAGCACCACGACGCCCACGGCCGCTTCGGCGAGCACGGACCGGCGCAGCGCACGGCGGTCCGGTTCCGGGGCGGACGGTCCCTCCCCGGCCGGCGGAACGGGCGAGCAGTCCTCCAGGGGCGGCTGCGGGCGGGACGGCGGACCGCCGACCGGCTCCGGCACCCGCTCCGGTACGGCCTCGGCCACCCCCGCCGGCACCGGCCGCGCGGTCAACTGCCGGGACCGGCCGGCCGCGGCCAGCAGCAGTGCCACCGCCGCCAGTTTGGCGACCAGGATCCGGCCGTACGACGTGCCGGTGAGCGCCTCCCAGGAGCCGAGGCCGCGCCAGGACTGGTAGACGCCGGTGCCGACCAGGACGGTCACGGCGGCGAAGGCCAGCCGGGAGAAGCGGACGACCACGGTCGCCGGTACCGTCGCCGGTACCTCGTCCGGGGCCCGGTACAACGTCATGAGCAGGGCCGCCAGGCCGCCCAGCCAGACCCCCGTGGCCAGCAGGTGCAGCACGGACGAGGCCATCGCCTGCGGCACCTGGATGCCGGCGGAGGCATGGTCGGCCGCCGCCCAGGTCAGCGCCAGCGCGACGGCGAGCACGGCCCCCGCCGCGAGCGCCGCGCGGGAGCGCCGCCGCAGCCGCACGAGCAGCACACCGGCGACGAGCAGCAGCGCGAGCCGGGCCAGCAGGGCGAGTCCCGGACGGCTCGTGGCCGTGCGGGACAGCGCCGAGGGGTCCAGGACCGCCGCCGGGCCGGTGCCCGCCTCGTACGGCGCGCGCAGCACGAGGAGGACCACGGTGGCGGCGACCAGGGCCCACCAGGCCGCCACGACCGTGCGGCGCAGCCGTCCGGGGTCCGGCGGCCGACAGACGGCAACGAACGTCAGGGCTCCGACGAGCAAAGCGAAGGCGAGGTAGGCGGCGTAGCGGGCGGTGCCGTAGAGGCCGCCGGTGACGGGGTCCTCGTCGGGTCCGTCGGGCACGGTCACCGTGGTCGGGGAGGGCCTGCCTATGGAGAAGGTGAAGGCGCCGGCGATCGGGTGGCTGTCGGCCGACACGACCCGCCAGGCCACGGTGAAGGTGCCGGTGCCCAGCCCGTCCGGCAGGCTCACCCGGGCCGTGTCGGAGCGGCCGGGCGCATGCCGGGCCTCGCCGGTGGCGACCCGGCGGTTGCCCGGGTCGTACACCCGGAAGGAATCGTCGAGCAGGCCGACGGACTCGGTGAAGGTCAGGGTGATGTGCCGGGGGGCGGACGCGACGACGCCGCCGTCGGCCGGGTCGGTGCCGCGCAGGGCGGCGTGCGCCGAGGCGGGGGCCGCCCCGCCGAGCAGGAGCAGGCCCAGCACGGCGCCCAGCACCACCAGTCTGCGCAGTCGCCGGGTGCCCCGTCGGCTGCCGCCGCGCTCCTCGCCCACGTCACCGCTCCGTCTTCGGGATCACGTGCTCTGCGATACGTACGGACGGGCCGCCCACCGCACTCACCGTGCGGACCATGTTCGCGCACGGTGAGTACGGGGGGGTCCGTCGGGCGCCGCCCTCCCTCCCGTCTCGTCGCGATCGGCGGCCCCGCCTCGCTGTCCGCGATCGGCTCCCCGCTCGGCGCGCTCGCTCCGGCCTCGGTGGCCCGGGCCCTCCGGTTCGAGGGGGGCGAGCGGGATGCCTAGGTCGCGGCAGGGGGGACACGGACTCCCCTACCGCGCCGACCCGTCCCGCCACGAGATCCGTCGGGCCCCGCCGCGCCGCGGGCACCCGCCTGGTCGCACGGGTGCGGGCGGTAACTGCCCGCGCTGCCCGCGAACATCCCGCACCCGAGCGGGTGCATCGCCCCCGCCCCGGCGACCACCCGGCCCCTGTCGTCGTACGCGCGCCGGGAGCCGGGCGGCCGGGAACGGGGCATCCCACGGCGGCGGGTGCACGCGCCGGGCCGCCGGCGCGCGCCCTGAGCCGGGCCGCGGGACCATCGACCCATGGACGTCACGCTGCACCTCGCCCAGGACCCCGAGGCCGACGCGCTGCTCGGCCGCAGTCCGCTCGCCGCGCTGACCGGCATGCTGCTGGACCAGCAGATCCCGATGGAGTGGGCGTTCCAGGGGCCGGCGACCATCGCGGGCCGGCTCGGCACCGACGACCTGGACGCGCACGAGATCGCCGCCCAGGACCCCGAGGAATTCGCCGCGCTGCTCTCCGAGGAACCGGCGGTACACCGCTATCCCGGGTCCATGGCCCAGAGGATCCAGCAACTGTGCCAGTACCTGGTCGAGCACTACGACGGGGACGCCGAGGCCGTCTGGCGGGACGTCGACAGCGGGGCCGAGCTGCTGAAACGCCTGGAGGGGCTGCCCGGGTTCGGCAGGCAGAAGGCCCAGATCTTCCTGGCGCTGCTCGGCAAGCAGCTCGGTGTGCGGCCCATGGGCTGGCGCGAGGCCGCCGGGGCGTACGGCGAGGCGAAGTCCTACCGGTCCGTCGCCGACATCACCGGGCCCGCCTCGCTGGCCAAGGTGCGCGCGTACAAGCAGGAGCTGAAGGCGACAGCGAAGGCGGCCAAGGCGGCGAAGACCGCCGGGACGTAGCGTCAGCCGGGTGGCCCGTCCCGGGTGGCGGGCCGCTCGGGGCCGGACCCAGCATGGAGCATGACCGAGCCACCGAGCAGCGGCTCCGGCTGGGGCCCCGAGTACGACGACCGCAAGGTCCACGCTGCCCACCCGCCGACCGGCCGCCACGAGCCCGAACCCCCCTTCGAGGGACCGCTGCACGCCCTGTCCCGAGCCGCCTGGCAGGTGGTCCTGCTCACCGGGATCGCCTCGTTGATCCTGGGCGTCCTGGTGCTGGTCTGGCCCGGTGCCTCGCTGCTCGCCGCCGGTGTCTTCTTCGGCGTCTATCTGCTGATCAGCGGCGTCTTCCAGCTGTTCGCGGCGTTCGGCACGCACAAGGCGACCTCGCTGCGGGTGCTCGCCTTCATCAGCGGCGCCCTGTCGATCGTGCTGGGTCTGTTCTGCTTCCGCGGCCCCATGCAGTCGATCCTGCTGCTCGCCCTGTGGATCGGCATCGGCTGGCTGATCCGCGGCATCACCCAGACCCTGGCCGCCGCCTCCGACGGCGCCATGCCCGCGCGGGGCTGGCAGATCTTCCTCGGCATCGTCACCTTCGTCGCCGGGATCGTGCTGATCGTCTCGCCGTTCACGTCGATCGCCGTGCTCACCCTGGTCGGCGGCATCTGGCTGGTCGCGGTCGGCATCGTCGAGATCTTCACGTCCGTCCGGATCCACGGCCATGCCCGCCAGGTGCCCCGCGCCGTGTGACACCGCTCACCGTCCCGGCGACCGGGCCCTCACCTCGTCCCTGCCACGCTCCGCCGAGCTGCGGGAGTACACGCACCGGCTTAGCGTCGCCACAGGGGGAACGCGAGAGAGGTGGCACGTCATGGCGGGCAAGTTCGAGATCTACAAGGACAAAGCAGACAAGTACCGGTTCCGGCTCAAGGCGGGTAACGGCGAGATCATCGCCGTGGGCGAAGCGTACGAGAGCAAGGCGTCCTGCCTGCACGGCATAGAGTCCGTGAAGGCCAACGCCCCCAGCGCTCCCGTGGTCGAGAAGGAACAGACGACGGCCTGACGGCCCGCTCATCGACGCCCCGCCGGTTCCACCTCGGCGGGGCGTCGGCCGACGCAGGGCTTACCGGTACGGCAGGCCCGCACGGACGCCTCGTCGTCGCCCTGCGCTCGAATCCCGCGACCCTGAAGCCGCTTGCCGATGTCGGCCGCTCGCGGCCCCGGCACAGGCGGACGGGGTGGCCGAAGAGCCGACCGTGAACGGTGTGCGGGAGTCACGGGAACCTGGCACCGCCCGTCCCACAGCAGGACGCCCGGGTCCGGCGCCGGGTCGGCGGAGGCGTACCCGGCGGCGATCTCCAGGGCCTCCCGCGGCAGGGCGAACGCACTCCCGCGGGTCTCGGGGCGCCGGCCGGCCGTGCGGCCTCGCCGTCACTCGTCCCGAACCCCTGCTCCCCGTATGCCCTGGTTTATTACGTCTTTTCCGGCCTCGCACTCCGTCGTGACGGCTGCGCCCGGAACATGTTGACCGGTAGGCTTTCCGTGTGATCTTCAAGCGCATCGGAAACGGCCGGCCGTACCCCGACCACGGCCGGGAGAGCACCCGGCAGTGGGCGGACGTCGCACCGCGCCCGGTCCGCCTCGATCAGCTCGTGACGACCAAGGGCCAGCTCGACCTGGAGACCCTCCTCGCCGAGGACTCGACCTTCTACGGCGACCTCTTCGCGCACGTCGTGAAGTGGCAGGGCGACCTCTACCTGGAGGACGGCCTGCACCGCGCCGTCCGCGCGGCCCTGCAGCAGCGCCAGGTGCTGCACGCGCGCGTGCTCGAACTGGGCTGACCCCCGCGGACCGCCCCCGGCGATCCGCGCGGAACACTGCGGTCCCCCGCGGACCGCATCGGCGAGCACACCCGTGGCCCCACCGCGCCCCTTTCGGTCACACCACCGGACGCACCGGACGCACTGGATTCGCCGAACTCGCCCGACTCGCCGGGCATCCACCGGAGACCTATCGGACATATCCGGGTCGTCCGTTGACCCTTTCGGGTTCTCCTGCGCGGCATCGAATGATCATCTAGTAGGCACGGCCGCCCAGGCGCACTACGCTGCGGCCATGAGCATGCTGACTCCCCCCGGCATGGGCGGCAAGTACCGGATCACGGGGGACAAGTACCCGAGGATGCGCCCTCCCCGGCGGCGCGGCAGGCTCGTGTTCGGGCTGGTGGCCTCGGTCGCCGCGCTCGGCCTGATCGGCTGGGGGACCCTGCAGCTCATCGACGTCTTCACCGGCGGCGGCGGCAAGAAGGCATCGGTCGGCTCCGCCTCGGACTGCCCCACCGGGTCCGACGCCTCCCCGAGCCCGGCCGCGGCACCACCCCGGCCCGGGACGATCACCGTCAACGTCTACAACGCCACCCCCCGCACCGGCCTCGCCAAGGCCACCGCGGACGAGCTGAAGAAGCGCGGCTTCAAGATCGGCGAGGTCGGCAACGCGCCGGCCCGGTTCGACCAGAAGATCAAGGGCACCGGCATCCTGATCGGTCCCGGCTCCGCGCTGAACACCTCGCTGCCCGTCCTCGCCACCCAGCTCGGCAGCGCCGAACGCCGCACCGACGCCGGCCGCAAGGGCACCGCCCTCGACCTCGTCCTCGGCACCGGCTTCCAGAGCCTCGCCAAGCCGGCGGACGCCGACAAGGCGCTGGCCGCGCTGAACGCGCCCGAGCAGGCGTCCGACGCGTCGAAGAAGGACTGCTGAGGACTGCTGAGGCCGTCCGTACGTCGGCCTGGGCTGCCCCGTACGCCGGCCTGGACTGCCGACGGCCGTACGCCGCCTACTCGGCCGCCCCGTACAGCCGGTCCCCCGCGTCTCCGAGGCCGGGGACGATGTAACCCTGCCCGTTGAGGTGGTCGTCGACCGCGGCCGTGACGACCGTGACCGGGGTGCCCGCCAGTTCGCGCTCCATCACCTCGACGCCCTCCGGGGCCGCGAGCAGGACCACGGCGGTCACGTCGTCGGCACCGCGCCTGATCAGCTCCCGTATCGCCGCGACCAGGGTGCCGCCGGTGGCGAGCATCGGGTCCAGGACGTACACCTGACGGCCGGAGAGGTCCTCCGGCATCCGGGTGGCGTACGTGGAGGCCAGCAGCGTCTCCTCGTTGCGGATCATGCCGAGGAAGCCCACCTCGGCGGTCGGCAGCAGCCGGACCATGCCGTCCAGCATGCCGAGCCCGGCGCGCAGGATCGGCACCACCAGCGGGCGCGGGTGGGACAGTTTGACGCCGGTGGTCGTGGCCACCGGCGTCGTGATGTCGACCTGCTCGGTGCGGACGTCCCGCGTGGCCTCGTAGGCGAGCAGGGTGACCAGTTCGTCGGCGAGCCGCCGGAAGGTCGCGGAGTCGGTGCGCTGGTCGCGCAGCGTGGTGAGCTTGTGGGCGACCAGGGGGTGGTCGACGACGTGGAGACGCATGCGCATAACAGTAGCCGCGCTTCCGCGCAGCTCGCGCTGGCATCAAACCGCCCGTCCGGGGGAAAGTGGGAGAGGCCGACCGGGGTGGTGAACCGATGTCTGAGCGGCCCGACCGCACACCGGACACGTCCGGCGTGTCCAGCGACACCGGCATGTCCGACAACCGCGATATATCCGATGGCCCCGGCGTGTCCAATAGTTCCGGAGTATCCGACGGCTCCGACGCGGCCGACGGTTCAGGCAACCCAGGCGTGCTCGATGGCCCCGACGCGTTCGACGGCCCCGGCGCGGCGGAGGCGACCGGCACTAGCGCGTCCGAGCCGGAGAGCGACGCCGAGCGCAGGCGCCGCCGGGCCCGGTTCCTGCACGAATTGGCCGAGGCGCGCGAGCTGCGCGACCGCGTCCAGCCGAGGCGCGCAAAAGCGGCCAGACTCCGGCACGCGCTGCGCATGCGCGCCTTCCGCTGGTAGGGAAGACCGGCGGTCGCCCGTGCGTTGCGGGCGAGGGCGTGCGTGAGCGTCCCCGAAAGCCGCGTACGATCCGCAGGTGGCGGCAACGAGTGCGCTGGTGATTCCTTGACCGACGTTCGGATGCGACTTTGCATACGCGCGATCAAAACTGCCAGACACAGGGAGCCGAAGACGTCCCCCTAGCGCTCTGTTTCTGCCACGATTCCGAGTGGGTGGGGCTCGGAGCCCAGCTCTCCCCGCCCAGAACCTCCGCCGGGGGAACCTCAACCGGCACGCCTAAGACCAGTGGGAGAGTCACGGTGTACTTCGCCGCACTGCTCGCGCGCACCGAAGACGGGTGGGAAGCGAGCGACACAGAGCTCGACGATGTGGAAACCCTGTCGGATCTGGCCGACCTGGCTCGGGAAACCTCTCCCGAGGAGGACACGGTGCTCGTTCTGATCGAGCAGGAGGACGCGTGGTTCGGCGTCGTCCGCGTGGACGGCGAGGACGACCCTCGCATCTACGTCTCCGATGCCGCCGCCGCTGCCCGCAGCGCCTACGGCGAACTCCTGCTCACCGATGAACTGCTCGGCCGCGAACCCGGCTCGGACGGCCCCGACCTGGACTCCCTGAACCTCGACGGCACGGAGGACGGTGAGTCCGAGGAGCAGGACGACGACGAGGACGGCCCGGCCGCCGACGCGGTGACCCACGGTCCGGTGGGCGACAGCGAGATCCTGGAGGACCTCGGCGTCGGCGAGAAGGAGCTGCGCGCCCTGGACGCGGAGGACGCGCTGGGCGCGATCGCCGATGCACTGGGCGCCTCGGAGGTGCTGGAGACCGTCCGCTGACCGCCTCACCCACCGGCACCGGGCGGACCCCGGATCCGGTACGCGACCGCTGGCGGGCCGCGATGCGGCTCGCCCTGGACGAGGCCGAGCGGGCCGTCCCGGGCGGGGACGTCCCCGTCGGCGCCGTCGTGCTGTCCCCGGACGGCACGACGGTGCTCGCGAGCGGCCACAACGAACGCGAGGCCACCGGCGACCCCACGGCCCACGCGGAGATTCTCGCGCTCCGGCGGGCCGCCGCCTCGCTGGGCGCCTGGCGGCTGACGGGATGCACCCTCGTGGTCACGCTGGAGCCCTGCACGATGTGCGCGGGCGCCCTCGTGCAGTCCCGCGTCGACCGTGTCGTCTACGGCGCCCGCGACGAGAAGGCGGGCGCGGCCGGTTCCCTCTGGGACCTCGTGCGCGACCGACGACTCAACCACCGGCCCGAGGTCGTCGAGGGCGTCCTGGCCGAGGACTGCGCGCGGCTCCTCACCGCGTTCTTCCGGGACCGCTGAATACCGATTTCAGACCGTGACCCCCGGTGCTGTAAGGTCTCCCTCGGTAGCGTGTCCGAGCGGCCGAAGGAGCTCGCCTCGAAAGCGAGTGTGGCGCAAGTCACCGAGGGTTCAAATCCCTCCGCTACCGCCGAAGAAGGGCCCCGTCGAGCGACGGGGCCCTTCGCGCGTGCCGGGGCGGGAGCGGCGCGGGCTCACGCAAGAAGAACGACACGGGCGCACCCGGGAGGGAGGGGCGACTCGGGCGTGCGGAAACCGCGGACGCGCACGCATACGCGCACGCGAAGACCGGATCCCAGTGGGGCGAGGAGTGTCCCCGGTCTTGTGGAGTCGGCAAAAAACTTCGGCCCGCGGGCCGTTGGTCACCGCGGAACGCGTGAAGGTTACACTCGCCGCCGGCGGCAGGGGGCCCGACCGGGCACATAGTGACAGGGGAGGCGCGGTGGCGGTGAACGCCAAAAGGATCGCCATATTCGTGCTCGTGGTCTTCGTGGTGTACGTGATCATCACGGATCCGGCCAAAGCCGCGGACTATGTCCAGATAGGCTTCGAGGGCATATCGGACGCGGCCAAGTCCATCGGCGACTTCATGACATGGGTCGCCAACGGAGGAAAGAGCTGAGGGGAAGCCCATGATCCGCCACTTGGTCCTGTTCAGGCTCAACGAGGGCGTCGAGCGCGAAGACCCGCAGGTCGTCGAGGGCGTCGAGGCATTCCGGTCCCTGGGTGACCGAATCGAGGAACTGCGCTTCTGGGAGTGCGGCTGGAACATCTCCGACCGGCCCATCGCATACGACTTCGCGATCAACTCGGCGGTCGACGACACCGACGCCCTCAAGCGCTACCTGGAGCACCCGGCGCACCAGGCGGGCGTCGCGCTGTGGCGGGAGTTCGCCACCTGGGTGATCGCCGACTACGAGGTCTGAGCCGTACGGTCGAAACCTCGACCCCGCACCGGAATGGTGCGGGGATTTTTTGCGCCTCCTGCACCAATTCAACACTCAACACGTCGCTATGCGGTGCTTGAACACAGTGCACATGTCTTGTGATGCTATGACCGCTTTTGACGGATGAGTTGACCGATAGAAGAGGTGGCGTTGACCTTGTCGGCCCGTACTGCGCCGCCCCCGGACGGGGCTTCCGCTCCGGCCCCGAACCCGGTGCCCGAGAAGCGCCGCGGTGCCGACACCCGGGCTCTCACCCAGGTCCTCTTCGCCCAGCTCAAGGAGCTCCAGCCGGGCACGCCGGAGCACAACCGGGTGCGCGGGGCGCTCATCGAGGCCAACCTCCCGCTCGTGCGGTACGCGGCCGCCCGTTTCCGCTCCCGCAACGAGCCCATGGAGGACGTGGTCCAGGTCGGCACCATCGGCCTGATCAACGCCATCGACCGGTTCGACCCGGACCGGGGCGTGCAGTTCCCGACCTTCGCGATGCCGACGGTCGTCGGCGAGATCAAACGATACTTCCGGGACAACGTCCGCACGGTGCACGTACCGCGCCGACTGCATGAGCTGTGGGTCCAGGTCAACAGCGCGACCGAGGACCTGACCACCGCCTTCGGCCGCTCCCCGTCCACCGCCGAGATCGCCGAGCGGCTGCGCATCAGCGAGGAGGAGGTGCTCTCCTGCATCGAGGCGGGACGCTCGTACCACGCCACCTCCCTGGAGGCCGCGCAGGAGGGCGACGGGATGCCCGGCCTGCTGGACCGGATCGGCTACGAGGACCCGGCCCTGGACGGTGTCGAGCACCGCGATCTGGTCCGCCATCTGCTGGTCCAACTCCCGGAACGGGAGCAGAGAATCCTTTTGCTTCGCTACTACAGCAACCTCACCCAGTCGCAGATCAGTGCGGAACTCGGCGTCTCCCAGATGCACGTCTCGCGGCTGCTCGCGCGCAGCTTCCAGCGGTTGCGTTCGGCGAACCGGATCGAGGCGTGATCGAGGCGTGATCGAGGCGTAACCGCCGCCGAACCACTCCGGCGCACAACCGAATGCGGGATCGATCGATCACCGGCCCGAGCGAATCGCTCGCCAGGGCGGTTCCCGGCATCCGCACGCCCACGAGCCGTCAGACCCCCTCCTTCCTGGGCTGATTCGCATCTTGCATGTCGACATGTCACTACAGCGTGTTGCCGACATGTGACATTCTGCGGGAAGCGCGTTTGCCGTGGCTCCGGCTCCGGTATTCAGGTGAAGGTTGCGTTCCTCGCAGGAGGACGCCGCCACGACCGTCCCGCGACCCAAAGGGGGTGGCATGTCCGCAGACCAGGGCAGCTCGAAGGTGCTCACGCCCGCGAAGAGCGAGGCAGCGCCCAAGGAACTTGACGCTATCGACGTGCTCGACGACGTCACGACCCTTGAGACCGCGCCGGCCCCGGCCGTCCCGGCCGGCTCGGAGGCCATCGACACCCGCACCCTGTCCCGCTCCCTGTTCCTGCGGCTCGCCGCACTCGACGAGGACAGCCCCGAGCGTGCCTACGTCCGGGACACCCTCATCGAACTCAACCTCCCGCTCGTGCGGTACGCGGCGGCCCGCTTCCGCTCCCGCAACGAGCCGATGGAGGACATCGTCCAGGTCGGCACCATCGGCCTGATCAAGGCCATCGACCGCTTCGACTGCGAACGCGGCGTCGAATTCCCGACGTTCGCGATGCCGACGGTCGTGGGCGAGATCAAACGCTTCTTCCGCGACACCTCGTGGTCGGTGCGGGTCCCGCGGCGGCTCCAGGAGCTGCGGCTGGCGCTCACGAAGGCCAGCGACGAGCTGTCCCAGAAGCTGGACCGCTCCCCGACCGTCACCGAACTCGCCGCGGTCCTGGGCGTGTCGGAGGAGGACGTGGTCGACGGTCTGGCCGTGGGCAACGCCTACACGGCCTCGTCCCTGGACTCCCCGGCCCCCGAGGACGACGGCGGCGAGGGCTCCCTGGCCGACCGCCTCGGCTACGAGGACAGCGCCCTTGAGGGCGTCGAGTACCGCGAGTCCCTGAAGCCGCTGCTGGCCAAACTCCCGCCCCGCGAGCGCCGGATCATCATGCTCCGCTTCTTCGCGAACATGACCCAGTCCCAGATCGGCGAGGAGGTCGGCATCTCCCAGATGCATGTCTCCCGCCTGCTGACCCGGACCCTGGCACAGCTCCGCGAGGGCCTGATCTCGGACTGAGCCCGGTCCGATCTCGGACTGAATCCGGCTTCCGGGCCTCCTTCCGCCGTCCCTTCCCTCTTGACGGACCGTCAGTAACACTGGCGGCCCCGGTGCTGGGAACTGGGACGGGCACGGAGCCCGGGACCGGAGTCGGCCAAAAATCCTGGACGGGCCGGACTCATGGCCGCCGAGGCGCCGTTGCGGCAGCGTCGGCGGCCGTCGTCGTCCTGGGCGGGGTGCCGACCTTGCACGGACGAAGCGGCGGATGCGGCGGTTACGTCGCCGTAGGGGCGCCCGGAGCCTCTCCTACGGGGCTGAGGCCGAACGCTCCGGTAACGCTGACGCCGCTCGACGGGTCGCCCGAGGCGGACGACAACCCTCCGGCCGCCGGGCCGACTTCGGGGCCGCGGCCCGACCGCCGGACGCCGGACACCCGCGGCGGCGGGGACGGAGCCGCCGACGGAGACGGCGATGGCGACGGCGGGCCGACACCGGGCATGCCCGCCACGGCCACGGGCTCCGGGCCGACCGGACGACACCAGCCGAATCACCGGCTCCGACCGCACCACCCGCGACGGGCGACACGGCACCGGCGTCCCTCGCCCCCGCCTGGGACGACCCGGTGCGGGAGGCCACGGAGCAGCGATGGTGCGAGAAGGTGACGGTCACTTTCCACAACACCGGTGGCACACCGGTCCGTTCGGCAACGGTGACCTTCGGCACGCACCTCATCGATACGCTCGGCATCGACTGGGCGACGGTGGAGTCCACTCAGGAACTCCCGGCGCCGCTCCGCCCCGGCGCGGACGAGGACCACGCCCGGACGGTGCGCGTCGACGCCTGACGGGTGCCGCTCAGCAGGCGCATCGAGACCCACGCGGGACGTGTCGGTCGCCTGGAGGTGACGACCGCCGACGGGCGGCGTACGGCGCGGTCGGCGTGCGGCGCGGGCCGCTCAGCCGACGGTCGGTGCAGGCGCACAGCCGACGGTCCGTACGGGCCGCTCAGCCGGCCCGGCCGCGGCCACCCGGTCGGTCTTCGTGTCCGTCTCCTACGGCGGCCCGACGTCACCCGGGACGCGATCGGCGAGGCGATCGACGCGGGCTTGCGGCATCTCGCCCTCGGGCCGTCACCCCCTGCCCCGCCGATGTCGCGCGCGGGGTCGCCGACCAGCTCATCGACGCACCGGTGCAACCGCGCCCGCCCGTCCGGCCGTTCGGCCCGTCGGGCGGGCCGGGTGAGCCGGGCGGGCGGGGCAAGCCAGGCGGCAGGCCGGGCTACTTCAGCGCCAGCCAGGCCACCGCCGCCACGATCACCACCGCCACGACGACACCGGCGATCAGGCCGATACGGGGACCGGTCGAGCCGGACGCCTGCTGCCGCCCCTGGGGGGCCTCGTCGACGAACGCGCGGAACATCTGGGTGTTGCCAGCGGGGTCGTGATTGCCCTGGGGGTTCTGGGTGTTAGCCATGGCCCGAGACCCTAGCGAAGACGGGTGGGGCCGCCCAAGTGGGGGCGCTGAAGACCCCGTACGGAATGTGTCCGCACTCCCGGCTCCGGTCCCGTCGTCACTCCCCTTCCGTCCCCTTCCCTCCCCCTTCCAGCCCCCTCCCGCCCCCGCAACCGACCCCACCTGCATATTTACGTTCGCAATACTTGCCTTTGCCAAGTTTTTGTGCGCGATACCACTGGTTTTATTTGCCTTCGGCAACCAAGCACCCGTACGGTTGCCTCAAGCAACAATTACGGGAGGTGTGATGGCTGAGCAGACGCAGTTCGCGGAGCTGGCGCGTCAGCTCAGTGCCGTCGGAGCCGTGAAACGGGACCTGGCGCGGATCCTCCCGCACGACTGCCCGAGCGGATCCGCCGCCGTGTTGACCCTGCTCGGCCGGCACGGCGACATGCGCATGAGCAAGCTCGCGGAGTTGCTCGCCGTGGACATGTCGGTGACCAGCCGACATGTCGCGCACGTCGCCGAACGTGGCTGGATCGAGCGGTCCCCGGACCCCGCCGACAAGCGCTCGCGCATCCTGCACCTCACTCCCGCGGGCAGATCGATGACGGACGAACTGGCGCGACGCAGCACCGAACTGCTGGCCGAGCGGCTCAGCGACTGGACCGACGACGAGGTCGCCCAGCTGAGCCGGCTCATGACCCGGCTCCGGGACAGCTTCGGCGACTGCCGGACCGTACCCGCCCGGCCCCACCCGTCGCAGCCCGCCGCCGCGCCCGTACGCGAAGCGACGGCCATCCCTGCACCCGGACAAACACGTAGAAGCACATAGAAGACGTGGAAGCACAGAGGAAAAGGAAGCCCATGGCAACGACCACACCAGCCGGTGTGCGGGCTCACGCCAAGCACGGGGGAGGCTCCACCGACGCTCCCATGACGCATCGGCAGATCATGGAGGCGCTCTCCGGGCTGCTGCTCGGCATGTTCGTGGCGATCCTGTCGTCCACGATCGTCTCCAACGCTCTGCCCCGCATCATCAGCGATCTCGGCGGCGGCCAGTCCGCCTACACCTGGGTGGTCACGGCCGCCCTGCTGTCGATGACCGCGACCACTCCCCTGTGGGGCAAGCTCGCAGACCTGTACAGCAAGAAGGCCCTCGTCCAGATAGCCCTGGTCATCTACGTCCTGGGCTCGGTCGTCGCCGGCCTCTCGCAGAACCCCGGCATGCTGATCGCCTGCCGTGTCGTCCAAGGCGTCGGCGTCGGCGGTCTGTCCGCCCTGGCGCAGATCGTCATGGCGGCGATGATCTCCCCGCGCGAGCGCGGCCGTTACTCCGGTTACCTCGGTGCCACCTTCGCCGTCGCCACCGTCGGCGGCCCGCTGCTCGGCGGCGTCATCACCGACACCTCGTGGCTGGGCTGGCGCTGGTGCTTCTACGTCGGCGTGCCGTTCGCGTTCATCGCGCTGATCGTGCTCCAGCGGACCCTGCACCTCCCCGTGGTGAAGCGGGACGTGAAGGTCGACTGGGGCGGCGCGTTCTTCATATCCGCCGCGGTCTCGCTGCTGCTGGTCTGGGTGACCTTCGCCGGTGACAAGTACGCCTGGCTGTCGTGGCAGACGTACACGATGGTCGGCGGCTCGCTGGTGCTCGGCGCGCTGTTCGTGATCACCGAGTCCAGGGCGAGCGAGCCGATCATCCCGCTGCGGCTGTTCCGCAACCGCACCATCACCCTCGCGTCGCTCGCCTCGCTGTTCGTCGGTATCGCGATGTTCAGCGGCACGGTCTTCTTCAGCCAGTACTTCCAGCTGGCCCGCGACAAGTCCCCGACGATGTCGGGTGTCCTGACCATCCCGATGATCGGCGGCCTGTTCGTCTCCTCCACCGTCTCCGGCCAGTTCATCACCCGCACCGGCCGCTGGAAGGCATGGCTGGTCACGGGCGGTGTGCTGGTGCCGGCCGGGCTGGGCCTGCTGGGCACCATCCGGTACGACACCGACTACTGGAAGATGGCCGTCTTCATGGCCATGCTGGGCCTCGGCATCGGCATGATGATGCAGAACCTGGTGCTGTGCACGCAGAACCAGGTGGCCCCGGCCGACCTCGGTTCGGCCAGTTCCACGGTCACCTTCTTCCGTTCCCTCGGCGGTGCGGTCGGCGTCTCCGCGCTCGGCGCGGTGATGTCCCACCGGATCACCGGCTACGTCAAGGACGGCCTCGCCGAGCTGAGCCCGAAGTACGCCAAGGGGCTGTCCGGCTCGGGTTCCACGGACTCCATCCCGGACATGAACGCCCTGCCGGCCCCGTTGCGCACGGTCATGGAGAGCGCCTACGGCCACGGCATCGCCGATGTGTTCCTGATCGCCGGCAGCCTGGCGGTCGTCGCCTTCCTCTTCACGCTGTTCATCAAGGAGGTCCCGTTGCGGACCAAGGGCGCGCTGGCGCAGGCCGCAGCCGACGAGAAGGCCCCGGCCACCGCCGTGTCGGCCACGGAGCGGGTGCCGGGCTGGGCCTCCCCGGTCGCGGCGGGCACCGAGGACGGGACGGAGGCGTCCGCCACGCGGCAGCTGACCGCCGTCGCCACGGTGCCCGCCCCGGAGCAGCCCGCCTCCGGCGGCATCCCGGTGCACGGCTTCGTCCGCGGCGCCGACAGCGCACCGGTCGCGCGGGCCGCGGTCACCCTGATCTCCCTCTCCGGCCGCCAGTTGGGCCGCTCGGTCACGCAGGCCGACGGTTCCTATGCGCTGGACGTGCCGGGCACCGGCTCATACGTCCTGATCGCCGCCGCCGACGGCTTCCAGCCGCAGGCGTCCACGATCGTGGTGCACGAGGGCCCGGTGTCGTACGACGTCCTGCTCAGCGGCACCAGCGGGCTGAGCGGTGTGGTCCGGGCGGTCGGCAGCGCGCTGCCGGTCAAGGACGCGATGGTGATCGTCACCGATGTGCGCGGCGATCTGCTGGCCACCGGGTCCACCGGCGAGCAGGGCGATTTCACCTTCGGTGAGCTGGTGCCCGGCGCGGTGACGGTCGCGGTGAACGCCGCCGGGTTCCGGCCGCGGGCGCTGCCCGTCGAGATCGGCGCCACCGGCGTCACCCGGATCGAGGTGGATCTGGAGGCGGGCGCCCGGCTCCAGGGCGTCGTCCGGGCCGGGCACGGTCCGCTGGCCGACGCCCGGGTGACCCTCGTGGACGCGGCGGGCAACGTGGTCGGCACGTCCACCACCGGACCGGACGGTGCGTACGCCTTCACCGACCTGAACTCCGGCGACTACACCGTGATCGCGACGGGCTACCCGCCGGTGGCGACGGCCCTGACGGTGCAGGGCGCCGGGGCCGACGGGCATGACATCGAACTCGCCCACCCCGGCGAGTAGTCCGGCACCCGGCCCGGGGGGGGGGGGGGGGGGCGGGGGGGGGGGGCCCCGCCCCCCCCGCCCCCCCACAAAAAACAATTAAATTATTTATTTTATTATCAC
The DNA here is from genome assembly GCF_053601275.1 of Streptomyces sp. NPDC004752. Lineage (NCBI taxonomy): Bacteria > Bacillati > Actinomycetota > Actinomycetes > Kitasatosporales > Streptomycetaceae > Streptomyces > Streptomyces sp. NPDC004752. Next base: position 42,107 of record NZ_JBSGBN010000085.1, read on the forward strand.
AGAATAAAAAAAAA
>NZ_JBSGBN010000086.1:0-41262 GCF_053601275.1 Streptomyces sp. NPDC004752
GCCGTCGTGCTGCTCGCCGGCGCCGGCACCAGGACGGCCGTGGCCGCCGCCGACGACCCGCCCCGGGTACACCGGACCGACCAGGTCATGACCATGGCCGACGGGACCCGCCTCGACACCTCGTACTTCACGTCGGCCGCCGCAGGCCGCCGCCCGGCCGTCCTGCTGGCGCACGGCTTCGGCGGCAGCAAGGACGACACGCGTGCCGAGGCCCAGGACCTGGCCCGGGACGGGTACGCGGTGCTGACCTGGTCGGCGCGCGGCTTCGGGAAGTCGACCGGCAGGATCGGGCTGAACGACCCGCAGCACGAGGTCTCCGACGTCTCCCGGCTCATCGACTGGCTGGCGAGGCAGCCCCAGGTCCGGCTCGACAAGCGGGGCGACCCGCGCGTGGGCATGGCCGGCGGCTCCTACGGCGGCGCGATCTCCCTGCTCGCCGCCGGACACGACGACCGGGTGGACGCCATCGCCCCGGCGATCACGTACTGGAACCTGGCGGACGCCCTGTTCCCGAACGGCGTGTTCAAGAAACTGTGGGCGGGGATCTTCTTCAACTCCGGCGGCGGCTGCGCCAAGTTCGAGCCCACGCTGTGCGCCATGTACGACCGGGTGGCCGAGTCGGGCAGGCCGGACGCCGCCGCCCGCAGGCTGCTGGAGAAGCGCTCGCCGTCCGCCGTCGCCGACCGCATCAAGGTGCCCACGCTCCTGGTGCAGGGCCAGACCGACTCCCTGTTCACGCTCGCCCAGTCCGACGCCGCCGAGAAGGCGATCCGGGCGAACGGCGCCCCGGTCGACGTCGACTGGATCGCGGGCGGGCACGACGGCGGCGACATGGAGACGGACCGGGTGCAGGCGCGCGTCACGGCCTGGTTCGACCGCTATCTCAAGGACGACAAGGGCACCGACACCGGCCCGGCGTTCCGGATCACCCGCACCGGAGGCGTCGACTCCACCGACGGCACGGCCCAGTTGCGCGGCGCGAGCGCCGACACCTACCCCGGCCTGGCAGCCGGCCGGCGCTCCATCGCGCTGACCGGCGGCACCCAGCGGGTCGAGAACCCGGCCGGGGCCAGCCCGCCGGGCGTCTCCGCGCTGCCCGGCCTCGGCGGCGCGGCCGGCCTCGGCCAGCTGTCCGCGCTCGGCGTGGGCGTCTCCCTCGACTTCCCCGGCCAGTACGCCGCCTTCGAGTCCGCGCCGGTCACCACGGACCTGCGGATCACCGGCTCCCCGACGGTCACCGTCCATATCGCCTCGACGACCGACGACGCCGTCCTGTTCGGCAAGGTGTACGACGTCGGCCCCGGCGGCAGTCGGCAGGTGCTGCCCGCGCAGCTGGTCACCCCGCTGCGCGTCGAGGGCGCGCGGTCCGGCCAGGACGTCACGGTCACCCTCCCGGCGATCGACCACGACGTGCAGAAGGGTCACCGGCTGCGCCTGGTCCTCGCCTCCACCGACCTCGGCTATGCCTCACCGGCGGCCCCGGCCACCTACACCGTCTCCCTGAAGGGCGACCTGAGCGTGCCGACGGCGCCGGGCGTGACGACCGCGGCGGCGCCGCTGCCGTCCTGGGTGTGGTGGCTGCCGCCGGCCGCCGCCGTGCTGGCGCTGGCCCTGCTGCTGACCGCCCGTCGGCGCACCGCGGTCCCCGCACCCGATCCCGCCCTGGCCGAGGTCCCGCTCCAGATCACGGACCTGAGCAAGCGGTACGCGAAGTCGGCGGACCGGTACGCGGTGCGGGAGCTGTCCTTCCGCGTCGAGAAGGGCCAGGTGCTGGGGCTGCTCGGGCCGAACGGCGCGGGCAAGACGACGACCCTGCGCATGCTGATGGGCCTGATCACTCCGGACGACGGCGAGATCCGCGTCTTCGGCCACGCGATCCGGCCGGGCGCGCCGGTGCTGTCGCGGGTCGGCGCCTTCGTGGAGGGCGCGGGCTTCCTGCCGCACCTCTCCGGCCGCGAGAACCTGGAGCTGTACTGGCGGGCGACGGGCCGCCCGGTCGAGGACGCGCACCTGGACGAGGCCCTGGAGATCGCGGGCCTCGGCGACGCGCTCGCCCGCGCGGTGCGCACCTACTCACAGGGCATGCGCCAGCGGCTCGCCATCGCCCAGGCCATGCTCGGCCTGCCCGACCTCCTCATCCTCGATGAGCCGACCAACGGCCTCGACCCGCCGCAGATCCGCGAGATGCGCGAGGTGATGATCCGTTACGCCGCCGCGGGCCGCACGGTGATCGTCTCCAGCCATCTCCTCGCGGAGGTCGAACAGTCCTGCACCCACTTGGTGGTGATGGACCGGGGCCGACTGGTCCAGGCCGGCCCGGTGGGGGAGATCGTCGGCTCGGGCGAGACCCTGCTCGTCGGCCTGGCCGCCGACATCCCGGACCCGCTGATCGAGAAGGTGGCCGCACTCCCGGGCGTGGCCTCAGCAGCACGCACAACCGACGGCCTACTGATCCACCTGACCCCCACGGCCCCGACGCCGCCCCGGCCCACGGCCCCGACCGCGCCGCTGTCTGGGGCCCCAGAAACAGCCCTGCCCGCGTACCCAGATGCGGCCCCGACGACGGACACGCCCGCTGACCCGACGGCGCCCCCGCCCGGAAACTCAACCGCGCCCCCGCCCGGGGACCCGACCGCCGCCCCGACCGGTGACGGTACCCGTGTCACGGGTAGCCCGGCGGAGTCCGCTGCGCGGCTTCTCGTCGAGCTGGTCCGGCTCGATGTCCCCGTCGCCTCGCTCGGCCCCCACCGCCGACTGGAGGACGCCTTCCTCACCCTGATCGGAGGTTCCGCATGAGCACGCTCGCCGAGCCCGTCGAGGTGGCCCCCGGCTACCGTGCGGGGCGCACGCTGCCGCTGCGGGTGGAACTGGTCCGGCAGCTCAAGCGCCGCCGCACACTGGCCATGGGCGGGATCCTCGCCGTCCTGCCGTTCGTCCTGGTCGTCGCCTTCGCCATCGGCGGCAACCCGAGCGGACGCAACGGCCAGGTCACCCTGATGGACACGGCCACCGCCTCCGGCGCCAACTTCGCCGCGGTGAACCTGTTCGTGTCGGCGGGCTTCCTCCTCGTCATCCCGGTCGCCCTGTTCTGCGGGGACACGGTCGCCTCGGAGGCGAGCTGGTCGTCCCTGCGCTATCTGCTCGCCGCGCCCGTGCCACGGGCCCGCCTGCTGTGGTCCAAGCTGGTCGTCGGGCTGGGGCTCAGCCTGGCCGCGATGGTGCTGCTGCCGCTCGTAGCCATCGCCGTCGGTACGGCGGCCTACGGCTGGGGCCCGCTGGAGATCCCCACCGGCGGCGCGCTGGACCCGGGCACGGCGGCCCGGCGCCTCGTGGTGGTCGTGGCATACATCTTCGTGTCCCAACTGGTCACCGCGGGGCTGGCGTTCTGGCTGTCCACGAAGACGGACGCCCCGCTGGGCGCGGTCGGCGGCGCGGTCGGCCTGACCATCGTCGGCAACGTCCTGGACGCCGTCACCGCCCTCGGCCACTGGCGCGACTTCCTGCCCGCGCACTGGCAGTTCGCCTGGGCCGACGCCATGCAGCCGCGCCCCGAGTGGTCCGGCATGATCCAGGGCACCGCGATCTCCATCACGTACGCGCTCGTGCTGTTCGCCCTGGCCTTCCGTGGGTTCGCCCGCAAGGACATCGTCTCGTAGGTCACCGGAGGATCACCCCCCGGTCTCGACGGGCGCCCCACCCCACGCGCGCCGCTTCGAGACCCGTCCGCACCACCCCGCACGCACCACCCCACCACCACCCCGCACGAACCACCCGCACCGCACGCCGACGAGCTGGCGGGCGCCACCGACATCGGGCGGTCCGCCGGCTCGCCGAGCCGTCGGAGGGGCTGACCATTCCCTCGGACGGACCGCTCCCTCGGACGGACCGTTTCCTCGGCGGACCGCCGGAGGCGACCCGGGGCGGAGCTATCCGGCAAGCTGTCCGTCCACCGGCCGCAGCCGGTACCCGTAGGAGTACGTCCGCCCGGCGTGCAGCAGGTACCGCTCCAACGGCGCGGCACCCCACGAGTTGATGCCGCCGACGCCCATCTGCCGGTGGTTGACCAGCAGCACCGTCTCGGCGCGCCGGGTCACCTCGTACGGGTGTCGCGGCCCGTCCAGATCGGCCGACGTGTGGTGCAGGGCGCTGGTCTCCAGCAGCGCCTCGCCGTCCGCGGGGTCGGCGACCACCAGCAGCCCGGCACCGGAGCGGCCGGTCAGCGACAGCCACCGCACATCGGTCTGGTTGCCCGTCTGCTGCGGCCGTACATAAGGGGCGACCTGCGCGTCGACCGTGGAGCGCCAGCGTCCCACGAACGCGGACGCCTTGCGGTCCTGGTAGTTCTCGTGCGGCCCGCGCCCGAACCACTCCAGCCGCTCCGCGCCCGCCGGCACCCGCACCAGCGCGCCCACCATGGGCAGGTCGGGCAGCCCGGCGGCGGCGTCCAGGGTGTGCCGCACCCGCACCTCCCCGTCCCCGCGCACCCGGAACACCGTGCGCCAGGCGGCGGAGTGCGGCGCGGTCGGCAGCGTGCAGTCGACCGCGATGACGACCTCGCCGGGCGCGGGCTGCTCGGCCCGCACGGCGGTCACCGTCCGCCGCGCGCCCGCGTCCCGCCAGGTCAGCGCGGTCTTGTGGAACTTGCGGCCGATGTCGTTGTCGGTCGGACCGCGCCAGAAGTGGGGCACCGGCCCCTCGGCGAGCAGCGCCCGCCCCCGCCAGATGTACGAGGACAGGGTGCCGGACGCCTTGGACAGCACCACCTCCAGGTCCCGCCCGCGCACCCGCACCTCGGCGTCGGTCTCGGTGAGCGTGAGGCCGTCCCGGGCGGGGGAGCCGTCCTGGGAAGGGGAGTCGTCCCGGGCGGGGGAGTCGTCCGGCGCGGGTGCGGTCCAGTCCAACGCGAGCTGCTCGGCGGCCACTTCGTGTCCGGCACCGGCCCAGCGGGTGCCCTCGCGCAGCACGAAGGAGAGGTCGAGGAAGTACTCGGCGCCGGGTTCGGGCGCGGCGGGCCTGCGGTAGGGGACACGGACGACGCCCTCCGCGCCGGGCGCCACCCCCGGCGCCGACAGCGTGCCGTGCTGCACCGTCGTACCGTCACGGGTCACGGCCCACCGCAGCTCGTAGTCGTCCAGACCGCTGAACAGCTGCTTGTTGCGCACCCGCACGGTCCCGGCGGACAGATCGTCCGCGGTCACCCCCACCGGCTGGTAGCACTTCTTGACCTCGATCAGCCCGGGATGGACCGAGCGGTCCGCGGCCACCAGCCCGTTGCAGCAGAAGTTGCCGTCCGTCGGATAACCGGGGTGCCAGTCGCCGCCGTACGACAGATAGGTGCGCCGGGAGTCGCCCGGCACCGGCAGCCGGATGGCCTGGTCGACCCAGTCCCAGACGAACCCGCCGTGCAGGTTCGGATAGCGCTCGAAGATCTCCCAGTACTCCCGGACGTTGCCGCCGCTGTTGCCCATCGAGTGGTTGTACTCGCACAGCAGGAACGGCGTGGGGTTGCCGGAACTGCCGTACGCCTCGACGCCCGCCGGGCTGGTGTACATCTCGCTGTGCAGGTCGGCGACGGCGTTCATGCCCTCGTAGTGCACGGGGCGGGACGCGTCCCGGGCGTGTGCCCAGTCGGCCATGGCCTGGAAGGTGCTGCCGTGCCCGGCCTCGTTGCCGAGCGACCAGACGACAACGCTCGGATGGTTCTTGTCCCGTTCGACCATCGAGCGCAGCCGGTCCAGGCAGGCGTCGGTCCACTCCGGCAGCGAGGCGGGCACGGTGTCGCGCACGCCGTGCGTCTCCAGGTTGGTCTCGTCGATCACATACAGCCCGTACTCGTCGCACAGTTCGAGCCAGCGCGGGTGGTTGGGGTAGTGCGAGGTGCGGACGGCGTTGATGTTGTGCTGCTTCATCAGACGGATGTCCTGCACCATCCGCGTCTCGTCGACGGCCTGGCCGCGCTCGGGGTCGCTCTCGTGCCGGTTGGTGCCGCGGAACATGACGGGCTTGCCGTTGAGGGTGAAGGTCCCCGGCCCGTATGCGACCTGGCGGAAGCCGACGCGGGTGCTGTGGATGTCGACGGCCCGGCCCCGGGCGTCCGCGAGCGTCACCACCAGCGTGTGGAGGTCGGGCTGCTCCGCCGACCACAGCGCGGGCGCCCGCACCTCGCCCTTCAGGGACACCGTTCCGTCCCGGGCCGCGTCCGCGAGGCCCAGCACCCGCCGCCCGCGCGCGTCGAACAGTTCGGCGCTCACCCGGTGGCCCGCGACGCCGCCGTGGTCGTCCCGGTCGCGCACCGCGACATCGACGGTGAGGACGGCGTCACGGTACGCCGAGTCCAGCGCGGTACGCACGAACAGGTCCTGCACATGCACCCGCGGGATCGAGTACAGGTACACGTCCCGGAAGATCCCGGACAGGTCGATCATGTCCTGGTCCTCCAGCCAACTGCCGTCGGACCAGCGGTGCACCTCCACGGCCAGGGTGTTGCCGCCGGGCCGCAGATACGGGGTGACATCGAACTCGGCGGGGGTGTAGCTGTCCTCGCTGTAGCCGACCCGCGCCCCGTTGACCCACACGAAGAACGCGGACTTGACGCCCTGGAAGGACAGCAGCGTGCGCCGCCCCGACCAGGCGTCAGGCACGGTGAAGGCGCGGCGGTAGCAGCCCACCGGGTTGAAGTCGTGCGGCACCTCGGGCGGCTCGGGCGTCTCGTAACCGATCCACGGATACCTGATGTTGAGGTAGATCGGCTCGGGATACCCCTCGATCTCCCAGTTCGAGGGCACGGGGATGCGGTCCCAGCCGCCGTCGTCGTAGCCGGGCTCGTGAAACCCGACGGGTCGCCGGTCCGGGTTCCGTGACCAGCGAAAGCGCCAGTCGCCGTTGAGGGAGCGATGGTACGGCGACTCCTGGAACCGTCCGCGCAGCGCGTCCGCGGTGCTCGGGTACGGCACCAGCCGGGCCCGCGCCGCCTCCCGGCCCACCTGGAACACCCGCGGGTCCGCGTCCCACGGGTCGCCGTCGGCGGCGAAGGCCCGCTTCTGCGCGGTGAAGGCGGCCCAGCCCGCCAGGGCGCCCGCCGCGAGCACGGTGCGACGGCTCGGTCGGTGGCTGCGGGCTCTCTCTGCATTCATACGGCGGCTCCGAACACAAGGCGGCACGAAACGCCAGCATCGAACGGAACCGCTCACCGGACAAGAATGTGCAGCGCCCACAGAACCCGTATGGCGCAAAGGAATTGACGTATTGACGTACCATCAGGAGTAAGTTGACCTCCCGCTGAGCACGTTCGGCAGTACGCCGACCCGAGCTGCGACCGGGAGCCGTCATGGGCCTACGCAAGGATTTGAAGCGGGCCAGGAAGCGCACCGACCTGGCGGCCCGCAGCCAGGTGGAGCTCGTCAGGGACGCACAAGGCGTCGTCCGCGAGGCCCGCACCGCCGCCCTCGTGCCGGCCGCGACGACCGGCTCCATCGCCGACCTGCCCTTCACCAACGCCGCAGAGGCCCCCGACGCCGTGGTCCTGCGCCGCCGTGACAAGGGCGTCTGGCATCAGGTCACGGCGGCCCGCTTCGCCCGCGACGTCACCGACGCGGCCAAGGGCCTCATCGCGGCCGGCCTCGACGCGGGCGGCCGGGTCGCGGTGATGTCCCGCACCCGCTACGAGTGGACCGTCCTGGACTTCGCCATCTGGGCGGCCGGTGGCCGGACCGTCCCGGTCTACCCCACCTCCTCGGCCGAACAGGTGGCGTGGATCGTCCGCGACTCCGGCGCCCGGTACGTCGTCACCGAGACCGCGCGGAACACCGCCACCGTCCTCGCCGCCACCGCCGACCACCCCGAACCCCCGCGCACCTGGACCCTCGACGAGGGCGCCCTCGACCGGCTCACGGACCTGGGCCAGAACGTCCCCGACGAGGACGTCGCCCAGCGCCGCGCCCGCCTGACCCCCGACACGGTCGCCACGATCTGCTACACCTCCGGCACCACCGGCCGGCCGAAGGGCTGCGTCCTCACCCACGCCAACCTGCACGCCGAGGCGGCGAACACCGTCCAACTGCTGCACCCCGTCTTCACGGAGGTCACCGGCCAGACCGCGTCCACCCTGCTCTTCCTGCCGCTCGCCCACATCCTCGGCCGCGCCCTGCAGATCGCCTGCCTGATGGCCCGTATCGAGATCGGCCACTTCCCCAGCGTCAGACCCGACGAACTCCGCCCCGCGCTCAAGGAGTTCCGGCCCACCTTCCTCGTCGGGGTGCCCTATCTGTTCGAGAAGATCCACGACACCGGCCGGGCCACCGCCGAACGGATCGGCCGCGGCGCCTCCTTCGACCGCGCCGACCGCATCGCCGTCCACTTCGGCGAGGCCGCGCTCCACAGGTTCCTCGGCACGGGCAAGGGCCCCGGGCCGGGCCTGTTCGCCGCCTGGGCCCTGTACGACCTGCTGGTCTACCGTCGGGTCCGCAAGGAACTCGGCGGCCGCGTGCGGTACGCCATCAGCGGCGGCTCCCCGCTCGACCGCAACCTCAACCTGTTCTTCCACGCGGCCGGGATCATCGTCTACGAGGGGTACGGCCTCACCGAGACCACGGCCGCCGCCACCATCGTGCCGCCGCTGGGCCCCCGCCCCGGCACCGTCGGCCGGCCCGTCCCCGGCGTGGCCGTCCGCATCGCCGACGACGGCGAGGTGCTGATCAAGGGCGGACCGGTCTTCGGGGCGTACTGGAACGACCCGGCGGCCACGGAAGCCGTCCTCTCCGGCGGCTGGTTCGCCACCGGCGACCTGGGCTCCCTCGACGACGACGGCTATCTCACCATCACCGGCCGCAAGAAGGACATCCTCGTCACCTCCGGCGGCAAGAACGTCTCCCCGGCCGTCCTGGAGGACCGTCTGCGCAGCCGCCCGCCGGTCGGCCAGTGCCTCGTCGTCGGCGACAACCGCCCCTTCGTCGCCGCCCTGGTCACCCTCGATCCCGAGGCGGTCGCCCACTGGCTGTCGGTGCGTCGGCTGCCCGTCGGCACCCCGGTCGCGGACCTGGTCCGCGACCCCCATCTGCGGGCCGAGGTGCAGCGCGCCATCGACTACGCCAACGAGGCCGTCTCCCGGGCCGAGTCGATCCGCGCCTTCGCCCTGGTCGAGGGGGAGTTCACCGAGGACAACGGCCTGCTCACGCCGTCCCTGAAGGTCAAGCGGCAGGCGGTCATGGCGGCCTACGCGGCCGAGATCGAGGCGCTGTACGGCGACTGACGGAGCGACACACACTCCGGTGACCCCGTCGGCGCGGACGGCACCACTGAACACACGAAAGGCGGGCCACCGGGAACCGGTGACCCGCCGCGAGGAGCGAACCGCTCAGCCGTTGCCGGCGCCGTTGCCGGACAGGGCCGAGATGTCGTCCAGGATGTGCGACAGCGGCTCGTCGCCCTTGGCCTGGGTCGAGTTCTCGACGCACTGCTGGTTCTGCGGCGACGAGAGGACCGGGATGTCCTGTACGGCGACCGGGACCAGACCGACGAGCGAGCCGACGTTCGCCTTGGCCGGCAGGCCGATGCAGGGCTTGTTGAGCGAGCCCTGGACGAGCGCCATCTGCGGGCTCATGGCGCCGTAGGTGGCGGAGTTGCCGAACTCCGACTGGGCGCCGTTGCCGCTCGCCGAGGTGGTGCCGGTGTCGTTGCCGATGGCCAGGGCCTGGGGGGCGGCCGCACCTGCGAGACCGGCGACCGAGGCGGCCACAGCCGCGGTTGCCCACAGCTTCTTCATGTTCTTTCCCTTCGAAAGGCGGACTCCGGGGAGGGAGTTGCATGATCGTCAACGGCGGTGGACCGGCCTGGGTTGCGGGCTGTGCCTCGAACGGACCAGTGCGGTCCGATCAAGGGACAAACATCCCGGCGCGCCCACACATTGCCTACACATCGCCCGCGCACCGCCGATCTTCCTCCGCTGTACGACGCGCCGGTGCCGGGCGGTAATGCGGGACCGCATTACCGCGCCACCGCGGGACCACAACAGACCAGCGGGCCGCCGGAAGTCCGACGGCCCGCTGGGGAAGCCCGGAAGAGGCTGGGGAGGTGTCCCGGTCAGCCGTTGCCGGCGCCGTTGCCGGACAGGGCCGAGATGTCGTCCAGGATGTGCGACAGCGGCTCGTCGCCCTTGGCCTGGGTCGAGTTCTCGACGCACTGCTGGTTCTGCGGCGACGAGAGGACCGGGATGTCCTGTACGGCGACCGGGACCAGACCGACGAGCGAGCCGACGTTCGCCTTGGCCGGCAGGCCGATGCAGGGCTTGTTGAGCGAGCCCTGGACGAGCGCCATCTGCGGGCTCATGGCGCCGTAGGTGGCGGAGTTGCCGTACGCCTGCGAGGCGCCGTTGCCGCTCGCCGAGGTGGTGCCGTTGTCGTTGCCGATGGCCAGAGCCTGCGGGGCGGCGGTGGCCGAGACGCCGACGACGGACGCGGCGACCGCGGCGGAGGCCAGAACCTTCTTGATCACTTGCAATTCCCTTCTGAAGAAACCCCGTCCACCGGAGCGCCCTGCTTCAACTGGAGAGGGTCCGTTTGGTTCCTGACATTCACTCCGATGGCCGACATACCACCCCGCCGGGATTGCCCCGCTGCCCCAAGGGCGGTGCGTTGATTCGGCCCCCGTCGGACGCTCCGATCGGGTGACGTGCCGCAACCATTCCGACCGTGGCGGGTTGATGCGGGGGCAGGAACGTACGTCTGGCCCTGGGGCCGGGAAAGGAAAGCGAAAATGCTGAAGAAGGCAATGGCCGTGGCGGCGGTCGCCGCGTCCGTCGTCGGTGCGTCGGCGGCGCTCGCCCCGCAGGCGCTTGCCATCGGCAACGACAGCGGGACCACCTCCGCCAGCGGCAACGGCGCTCACGAGGTGTTCGGCAACCAGGTGACCCGGGGCAACCTGAGTCCGCAGGCCACCTTGGTACAGAGCTCGCTGAACAAGCTCTGCGTCGGTCTGCCGTTCAAGGCGAACGTGGGCTCGGTCGTCGGCGCCGTCCCGGTCGCAGTGCAGGACGTCCCCGTCCTGTCGGCGCCGCAGAACCAGCAGTGCGCCGAGAACTCGACCCAGGCCAAGGGCGACGAGCCGGCGTCGCACCTCCTGGACGACATCTCGGCCCTCTCGGGCAATGGCGTCGACAACCACTGAGCCGATACCGCGGAAGTCCGCCCGGGCCGTGCGCCGTTTTACGCGCCGCCGCCCGGGCGGACTTTTCCGTGAAATCCCCACCGAACCTGTCGCCCATCGCTCGGGCGAACCGTTTCCCCTCTTGTGTCAATTCTGTGAAGGCGTTCGAGTGAATTACAGGATGACGCGCGTTCTGTAGTTTCTTCGGCCGTCTATCCCTCGTTCTACAGCCTGCCGGTCATGGTGCGAGCCATTCAAGCTGTGCTCGCTCGGTTTCGGCCGTCATAGGTGCATGACCGCAAAGAAGGGAAAGTTCATGAAGAAGAGCGCTGCCGTCGTCGCGGGCGCGATCCTGGCTCTGGGCGTCGCCGCCCCGGCCTTCGCGGACTCCGGTGCCGAGGGTGCTGCCGTCGGTTCCCCCGGCGTCCTGTCCGGCAACGTCGTCCAGGTCCCCGTGCACATTCCGGTGAACGCGTGCGGCAACACCGTCAACGTCATCGGGCTGCTGAACCCGGCGTTCGGCAACACCTGCGCCAACGGCTGACGCACCGGCACCACGCGTCGGCCTCCGGGCTTGTGCAGTGGCCGGCCCCGGACCGTTGATCCTTGGGTTCTTCGTTCCGGGGCCGGCCTTCCCACTTCTTCAAGCAGGAAGACAACGAGATTGCGAAAGACCCTGAGCAGGGGAATGGTCGTGGCCGCCGCCGCGACGAGCATTCTGTCCCTGTGTGACATCGCCGCCGTCGCCGACTCGGTCGCCGGCGGTACCACCTCGGGCTCCCCGGGTGTCCTGTCCGGCAACGCCGTGCAGGTGCCGGTCCATGTGCCGGTGAACGTCTGTGGCAACACCGTCGACGTCCTCGCCTTGCTGAATCCGGCATTCGGCAACTCCTGTGGCAACGACGCGAGTTCGGTCGAACCGGTCACGCCTGACACTCCGGGGCCGGTCGGTCCCAGCGAGCCCGGCGCTCATCAGACGCCGCCACCGGCGAGCGTCCCGAGCACCCCGCCCGTCCCGAGTACCCCGCCCGTCCCGAACACCCCGCCGGTCGTTCGCCCCCCGGCTCCCCCGCAGCCCACCCCGGCCGAACACGTCCCGGCCTCCGCCTCCTCGGAGCGGCCGAACGATTCCTCCACCGGGCGGCAGCAGGAACCCGCCCGCGTGAGCCGCGAATCCCGGCCCGCGCTGGCGGAGACCGGCAGCGCGGCCACGCTGGCGGCCTCCGGCCTCAGTGCCGCGCTGATCGCGGGCGGGGTGGTCCTGTACCGGCGAGGCCGAGCCACGTCCCTTCGGTAACTCCGCAGAGGTCTGTGCCAAGTCCGAGACGTGCCTCTCCGGGTCGCGTATCGCAAAGGGCCAGGCTTACCTGAAACCCTGCGGCTACGACGGCTGATGCCGCCGTGCACTCCATCGGCCGCCCTTCCGCTCGGAAGGGCGGCCGGTTCGTGTGTTCACCGGTGCACCCGAGGCACTCCGAAGGGGCGGGACGCCGGACTCACCGGCTCGGGCGGCCGAGTGGGCCAGAAGGCGGACGGCTGGTCAGCCCCCATCGCCGAAGCCGGGTCGCGAAGATGCGCGGGTGGCGGCGGTGGCCGCCGGGGGATGATGCCGGGGCGGCGTACGGCGGCAAGCCCGCGTCGCGTCCGCTCTTCGACGATCACCTGGGTGCTGCCGATGCCGCTGCCGCCGCTGCTGCTGTCGCATGCCGGAATCGTCGGAATGCCGTTCTTGATGCGATGGTGGCACTTTCGGACGGGCCGACGGTGACGTCGTCCTCGCCGTCTCGTTCGGGAAGCGTTGGGACAGTCGGGACATAAGAAGCGGTCCGTGCCGCCCGCCATGGAGGCGGACGGCACGGACCGGTTGGGAGACCACTCCGTCACAAGGGCGAGCCTGTGACGGCCGCGGTCCTCGTGGAATCAGCTGGACTGGCAGACCGACTGGACGGTGAAGGTCGCGACGTCCGCGCCCCCGTTGACGACGGTGACCGTCCAGGCGGCACCCCCGATGCCCGACTGCACATTGAGCGGACCCGTCCCCGCGGCCTGGGTCACGCCACCCCAGACGGCCGTGGTCCCTGCGGGGCACGTGGGACCGGTGAACGTGCCGGTGGTGCCGGCTGCCAGGGTCTGAGGGGTCGAGCTCAGGACCTGCGCGCCGGCCGCACCGGTTGCCCCGGTTGCCCCGGTCGCCCCGGTCGCCCCAGCGTTGCCCTGAACACCCTGGTTGCCCTGAACACCCTGGTTGCCCTGGACGCCCTGGGGTCCCGTCGGTCCGGTGGCGCCGTTGGTGCCGGCGGCCCCGGTCGCACCGGTGTTGCCCTGGATGCCCTGGATGCCCTGGGCCCCCGTCGGTCCGGTCGCGCCGTTGGCCCCGGTCGGGCCGGTGTTGCCCTGCGGACCCGGGATGCCCTGGATGCCCTGGATGCCCTGGGCTCCCGTTGCTCCGGTGACACCCTGCGGGCCGACCGCTCCCGTCGATCCGGTTGCCCCGGTGGCACCTGTGGCGCCCGTGGCACCCGTGGCGCCGGTGGCCCCGTTGAGGCCGTTGAGACCGGCAGGACCGGTCGCACCGGTGTTGCCCTGCGGGCCCTGGATGCCCTGGACGCCCTGGATGCCCTGGGGTCCCGTCGGTCCGATGAGACCCTGCGGGCCGACCGGACCCGTGGGACCGGTGGCGCCCGCGCCGGTGGGGCCGGCCGGGCCCGAGGGACCCGTCGGGCCGGTCGGACCGGGGACGTCCGAGCACAGCGGCACACCGGACGCGCTGACCCAACGAGCGGTCACCCACCCGTTCTGGTTGGCGAGCCTGTACCACCAGATGTTCCCGTCGACCGACTGGCCCACCTCCTGACACAGGAGGGAGATGTTCGCCCCGAAGGGGAACGAACCCAGGTTCGCCGAGTCCGTCGTCGGCAACGCGCGGACGTTTACGCCGGTCGCTGCGGTCACTGTCCCCGTGACCGCAGCGAGACGCTGATTCGTGTGCTCCGCCCGGCCCGCGAGAGAGGGCGTGTGCGCCGCAGCAGGGCCGCACAGACCCAAGGTAAGGCCGAGGCTCACTGCTCCGAGAACCAGTGACGACGCGCCGCTGGTCTTAAAGGCCCCATGCACCAAAACCCACCGTGCCTTTCCTGAAAAATCTGAGGGAGATGAGGTGAGAACAGCAAACTGCATATGTCGCCAGCAAATCCAGGCGACTCGAATCAAGTGGGCTGAAAGTGGCTCATATATCACCCGGAGAGCCCGTATTTAATCGGTTAATCAACGTCGAATGAGGGAGGTGAATGCCAGGCTGTGGCGACTGTAAATAGGTGCGAAAATCACGGGATTCACGGGTTGGCTTTTCGGTGTGGCCCCTTGGCCGGGCGACCGGTGCCGGTGCCTGCGACGCGGGAGGCTCCCGCGCCGTCGAGGGAGGTGTTCGAAACCTCAACTCGTCGGCACGAGAGCCCCGTTGATTTCCTGGGCCGCCGCACTCGACCTTCCTCTCCGTCCGGTCGAGTGGGTTGCCCGGCGGAGTGTCAGCGCGTCTTCGTGCCCTTGTCCTTGTGGTGCCGCTTGCCCTTGCCGCCTCCGAGGCCATGGCTCGGCTCCGGGATCGTGGCAAGCCTGCGCACGGCGAAATCACGGTTGATGAGGGTCTGTTCGCGGTGGGCCGGAGGCAGGTCGGGCAGGGCGAGCAGCCGGTCGCAGGCACGGAGCGAGCCCTCGAAGTCGCCCACCCAATAGGCCGTGATCGAGAACTCGCACAGCAGCCCCCAGTGGTAGACCCAGGGCTGGGTGAACAGGATGTCGTCCGGCTGCTCCTTGTCCAGGGCGGCGACGACGATCGCGTGAGCCATGTGATGGCGGCCCATGCCGCGCAGCCGTGAGGCCAGCTCGTAACACGCTTCGAGCCGCTGTGGACGTGACTCCCAGGCCCGGGTCAGCGCGTCCATGCCGGCGGGCAGGTCACCGGAATCGGCGTGCAGGGTGCCGGCTTGAAGCAGGGAGTAGTAGACCTCCTCCGCCCAGCCGCCCATCGACGCACGGTGTTCGTACAGTCTGATGGCCTCAGCGGTGTTGCCCATGTCGCGCATGGTCTGGGCCAGGTAGAAGACCGTGCGGGTGTTGGTGGGGTCGCGTTCCATCTCGGCGCCGAGCAGGCGGGCGTCTCGCTCGAACTTGTCATGCCGTGAGCCGCCGTCCGCATGGTCCTCGACGACCAGCGCGTCGAGGTTCTCCTGGGCTTCGTGCCCGTCCGCGGTGAGGTATTCGTGGGTGACGCCCTCGTATCGCCACGGGACGTCCCCCCGTACCAAGCGCCTGATCCGGTATTCGGTGGCCCCTTCGTGCCGGAGCATGTACGCGTCGGCCGTCAGCCGGGGGAGGGGGCCGTCCTCGCGGAGGACGTGGTCCGCGTCCAGGAGCAGCAGATAGTCGGCCTTGCCACGGGCATGCTGGATGTTCAGGGTGCGGTTGTGCCCGAAATTGACCCAGGGTTCCTCGTGGAGTTCGCCCGGGATCCCGTCGAGGGTGCGGCGGATCAATGCTTGGGTTCCGTCCGTCGATCCGGTGTCCGAGATCACCCAGGTGTTCACCAGATCGCGTACGGACGCGAGACATCGCTCGATGACGCCTGACTCATTCTTGACGATCATGCAGAGGCAGATGGAGTGCTTCACGACAGCACCACGCTCCTACGTTTCCCGATGCGGGGTCATTGATGAGACCTGTCCCACGGCGGAATCAGCCTTTGTGCTTGGAGGCGTCCAAGTCGCCGGAGACCGGTTTGCGTTCGGGCCGGTGAGTGAGGTGCAGCAGAACGAAGCCGTCGCGGTCGGCCACGGTGCTGTACCCCTCATTGCGGGCCTGGTCCAGCAAGCTGCGCTCCACGTCGTAGGTCAGTGGCCATCGCCAGGGTGCCGCCACCCATGTGTCCACCATGATCCACTGGGGGGAGGGACGACTGACCGGATAGCCGTGGAGGCTGACGCTCGTGCGGTTGGTGAGCTGGGGAACCAGATAGGTGGATGCCTGGACCGTGGCGTTGTCGGGGATCTTCTTCATCAGGCTGTGCGCGACGGCGACGCGCGGATCCGTTCGCCAGGTGGCCGGGCTGAAGAGCTGCCAGAAGGGGAAGCTCGGCAGGATCGCCAGGGTGATCGCGGCCGCGGCGGCGAGATACCGGCGCAGGCTGCCGAGCCCTGTGCCCCGTTGGACCAGGGCGTCGACGAAGGCGGCGAAGAGGATGGGCATCAGTACCAGCGAATAGTGGTAGCCGGTACCCCAGTGGACGTAGTTGTTCGAGAAGAGGCGCCAGACGAGCGTCGGGACCGCCACCCACAGCAGCGGGGACCGCACGGCCAGGAACACGGTCGGGGCCAGCAGGAGCACGAGAGTCGACAGCTTGGTCTGCGGGGTGAAGAGGCCCACCGTGCTTCGGTACAGCAGGTCCAGCGGCCCGCTGCCGCCGCCCGCGCCCGAAGTACCCGTAGGGGTGTCCGCCAGGAACCAGTAGGCGAACGAACCACTCGGGTTGAAGGCCGGCAGAATCACCAGCAGCACCAGCAGCGTCCCGGCCAGACCGAGCCCCGCGGTCAGGAAGCCCAGCTTGCGGGAACCGCGCCAGGCGATGACCAGGCCGATCACGCCGACCGTGAGTCCGAGGTCTTCCTTCACCAGCAGGAGCGGCAGCGCCCAGCACGCCGCCGCGGTCAGTCGGTTGCTGCCGAGAGCGGCGAGCGAGAACGCGAGCAGTGGGGCGGCGAAGGCGACTTCATGGAAGTCGAAGCCGACGGCGCTCGCGATGCCCCAGGAAAGCCCGTAGCAGGCACCGATCACCGCGCCCGCCAGGGAGCCCAGGGCCCTGCGCGCCCAGAGCGCCAGGGGCACCACGCTCAGCGCGATCAGCGCGGCCTGCACGATGAGCAGGGTGGTCGCCGAACGGTGCAGCGCGTAGAAGGGCGCGACGAGAGCCAGGACGGGAGAGAAGTGATCCCCCAGAACGGGGAAGCCGGGCCCCTTCAGTTCGGAGACGGGCAGATGCCCGTCCGCGTAGGAGCGGACGACCTGTTCGAAGATCCCGAGGTCATAGCTCTTGGAGAGCATCCGTTGATGGATACGCAGCGACACGGCCGCATACAGGAAGAACAACGTCCCGGCCATGGCCCAGACCCACCATGTGCCGTCGAGCCGACTTCTGTGCGGCGGTTCGATCACCGCTTTTCTGTCGGCAGATGACTGTTGTGATGACTGTTGTGACGGGAGGGCCGGACTGAGGCTGCTGGATGGGGCTTTCATGGGGACCTCCCGGAATTCCGACGTGGAGGCCCTCAAGATGCCAGGAACGCGTGACTCTTTGCTCTTGTTCAAACTCGGGTACGGCGATAATCCACCGAATGGCTGTATTCGTGCCGGCGCCGGCAGTGTGCGTCGGGATGCGGTCTTCGGGATGCGGCTTTTGGGGTGCGGTCTTTGGGGTGCGGCCTTTCAAGAGTGCGTGGCTGTCCGCCCGGGGCATCCGCGACGGCGGGCCGGTGGCCGCCGTCCGGACCCGATCGGTGCCCCGGTGTCCCGGTGCCGGGCACCGGGGGTGTGCGGGCGCCGGGAGTGTGCGGAAGACCGCGGGCGCGCGCCGGACATGGCCCGTGAGGAGATCATTCCGATCACTCCACTGGCGGCACAACTCGCGGGAGCGCGATGCGTTGACACAGCGCCGGGTGTCCGCCCGGATGTTTGTGTCGATCTCAAGGAGTACCTCTCCATGTCCCGTATCGCGAAGGGCCTGGCCCTGACCACCGCTGCCGTCGCGGCCGTCGCCGGTGGCGCCGGTGTCGCCGCCGCTGACAGCGGTGCGCACGGCGCCGCCGCCCAGTCCCCGGGCGTGCTGTCGGGCAATGTCGTCCAGGTCCCGGTCCATGTGCCGGTCAACCTTTGCGGCAACACCGTCGATGTCATCGCGCTGCTGAACCCGTCGTTCGGCAACACCTGCGTCAACGACTGACGGGACGGCGGATCCCCCTCGCCGGCCGTCCTCCCGCCGCGTTCCACGGGAGGGCGGCCGGTTCGTGTTCCCCGGACGGGACCGGTTTGCGTTCCCTCGGACGGGACCGGTTTGCGTTCCCCCGTACGGGGGTCGTCGGCGGCACCCCCGCGGTGTCCCCGACAGGCAGTCCCACCAGGGACGATGCGATCAGCGCGGGCCGCGGGAGGACACCCGCCGCAGTCGAGCGGTTGCGGACCGCGACGGGTGATTTCACGGTGGGTCCAAGATCCGAGGCTCGAAAGGAACCCCCATGCGTCTGACCGCACGGAGTATCGCGTCCACCGCTCTTAGCGCCACCCTGCTGGTCGGCATCGCCGGCCCGGCCGCCGTGGCGGCCGACTCGCCCCGGGAGCGCACCCACGCGGCGTCCCGTGCTCCCGTCCCCGGTGCGGACGCGGCCCTCGCCCAGACCAAGGCCCTGGCCGGCCTCGGCGCCGTGCTCACCCCGGTCACCGACCTGCTCAACCAGGCGCTCCAGAACGGCCAGTTGACCCCCGAGCAGGCCAAGAAGCTGGCCGACGCCGTGAAGGTGGCCATCGCCCAGATCACCGCGGCGGCCCCGGCCGCGCCCGCGCCGGCGAAGCAGGGTGACGACGGCAAGGCGGCCAAGGCCAAGGACCTGCACGGCGACGCGCTCGCCGCACTGCAGAAGGCCGTCGACACCCTGCTCGCCGCCGTCACCTCCGGCGACGTCGGACAGGTCCTGCCCGCGGTCACCGCCGTCGTCACCGGCCTGGTCAACCTCCTCGCCGCTACGCTGCTCGGCGGCGGACTGCCCGCCGCCAACCTGCCGGGCCTGCCCGCCCTGCCGAGCCTTCCGGCGGCGACCCCCTCGCTCCCGGTCACCACGCCCTCGCTGCCGGTGAGCTGACCCGCGGCACAGGGAGCGCCCCCTCCGCAGCCGCCCAGCCGGCCGGCTCCTCGGCCCGCAGGGCGGCTGCGGCACGTCCGCCACGCTGTCCCGGGGGATCTCATATGTCTTCCGCCGACGGGGTTTCCGCCCCGCCCGGACATCGTTGGACACGGCGTCAGAATGTCCCGAGGTGACGTGAGTTGCCGAGAAAGGAACACGATGAAGTCCCTGAAGGCTGCCGCTGTCGTAGCCGGTTCCGTGGCCCTCGCGGGTGTCGCAGCGCCCGCGTTCGCCCACAACTCCGCCGACCTCACGCCCACCAGCCTCAACGGCGCCGTCGACACGCTCACCAAGGGTCCCCTCACCGTGAACGACGCGATGCCGCTGCAACACCAGTCGAACGCGCTCGACACCGAGAACAAGGGCTCCGTGCTCAACGCGGTGAAGGGCGCGACCGGCGCGCTGAACCAGCACACCCCGCTGCTCGGCGGTCTGCCGCTGCAGAGCTGACCGGCCTCGCGTGAGGTGTTCGAGGGACGTCGAGAGGCGTCCCTCGTTCGTGTGGCCGCCCCGCGGCCGATGGGCCGGTCGGGTGAGAACCCGGCAGGCGGCTCGCGGGTCCGTCGATAGGGTCGCGCGGGTGACCTCAACCTCAGCCGAAACCCGCCCATTCCGCCTGGCCGACCTGGGCACGCTCGTCGTGCTCGCCTGGAGCGGCGACGCCGCCGACGCCGGCGACATGCCGTACCTGCTGGCGTACTCCCTCGGGGACGCCGAGGGCGGCGCCGAGACGACGTCCGCCGCCGTCGAGCGGCTGCTGGAGAACAACGGACTGCCGGTCGGCGGGGACCTTGTCGACGGTGCCACCAGGCCCAGCCTGCCCGTCACCCTGCTCGTGCAGTCCGGCCAGGCCGTCGTCACCCTGCCGCAGTTGAACGCACAGTGCCCCGCCCCGCCGGAGTGGCTCGCCGCCGTCGCCGAACGCGGCTACGCCTACCTGGTGTTCACCACCCGCCCCTGGCCCGAGGCCCGGCCCGGCACGCCCCTGACCCCCGAGCAACTCGCTGCCTTCGTCGGCGCCGAGGAGACCCTGAGCGCCGCCGCGCACGTCGTCCTGCCGGCCCGCACCCTGCGCGGCTGACCCCGACGGTCCCTGCGCGGCTGACCGCGACGGCGGGCGGCTCTCGACCGTGGGGGTACCGGGCACGCCCGTCCCCGCGAGCGTGCCCGCGTGGATCTCATCCAACGCACCGTAGAGAGCGGCGCGTTCTCGTGGGTCATGCACCGGGATCCGGGTCGGGGGCTCGCTTGGCGGTGTCCCGCTGGGTGATGGCCTCGGCCACCTGCTCGATCGCCGTGCTCAGAAGGGCACCGTAAGCATCCTCGGGGAGGTTGGGGGCGCTCGCCTTGGCCGCGTTCATGTGCTCGGTGGCAGCGTCGAACGACCCGAGTCGGCGGTAGTTGTCGGCGAGGTTGAGGTGCAACGAGGGATAGAAGCCGGCGATGTGAAGGCCGGCGTGATGCTTCTGAACGCGCTGCTCGGTCAGGGCATCGGCAGCATCCAGGGCCCGAATGTCCCAGGCCAGGGCCTGGGCGGGGTCTTCGCAGAGGTCTGCCAGATGGTGAGCGAGCGTGCAACGGTGCAGCGGGTCGCCGGTGACACTGATCGCGGACCACAGGACCAGGAGCTTGTGGCGGGCGGCGGCGATATCACCGGCTCGTCCTTCGGTGACGGCTTGGCCGATGGCTTCCATGGTCGGGTCGGGGCCGGTGGGAGTGGCGGTCATGGCAGTGGTCCTCGGCATTGTGCTCAGACGGAGTGGGCGGAGTGGGCGGAGTGGTCGGGGTCGACGGGCATGGCCAAGGTGGTGAGATCGCCGCGATCGGCGGAGCGGATCGTGACGGGCCGGTCGGGTCCTCGCAGGTCGAGCAGCACGTCGGGGCCGATCGCGGTGCTGATGGCTGGATAGAGCGTGGTCAACTCGAAGGAGATCCGGAGGGCTTGCCCCGTCACGGTGGCCGGCAGCGGGGAGTCGTGGTGCTCGTCGTCGGTCGACGCGACGTCCATGCCGTGGTGGGTTACACGTAGCGCGATCCGGTCGTCGGGGTGTTCTTCCAGAGCTCGTAGGAGCAGATCCTTCGAGACCGTCACACGGGTGGTGACCTCGGGCAGCGACGCGAGCATCAGCCGGTGGTCGGGGAACTCCTCCGGCATGAGTCGGCAGTGCTGGTCTTCTCGGTTCGCCAGGCACAGCCAGATCCCGTACGGCGTCGCTTCGACTCGCACCAGCGCGCTGCGGCGAATCTCAGGGACCGCGGCCCGCAGCTCGTCACCGTTGACCGTGGCCGCCCAGGTCATGGCGGCTGATTCGGCAGGAACCAGGGTTCGGGTCGAGAGCCGGTAACGGTCGGTTGCGGTCAGCGTGACCGCTTCAGGGGTCACCTCGACGCGCAGTCCACCGAGTACCGGCATCCCCGGATCACGTGCGGTCGCGGTCATGACCTGCTCGATCGCGTCAGCCAGTACGGGCCCCTTCAGCATGGCGATCGGCAGGCTCGGCACGTCGGCGAGCGATGACTTGATCGAAGCGGCGTTCTGCCGCACCGCTACCGCGTCCCCGAGGACCTTCGTGACGTGCTCGTCGATCAGCCGGGACGCCTCGTCGGGTTCGGCGGCGAGGACCGCCTCGACGGCGGTGAGGGGCATGGCGATCTCACGGAGCCGACGAAGCCCGGTTGCCCGTGCCACCTGGTCGGCACTGTAGTAGCGGTAGCCCGAGACCGGGTCGACCTCGGCAGGAGGGAGCAGCCCGCAGTCGGCGTAGAAGCGCAGCGCGCTTGACGTCAGACCCGTGCGTCGGGCGAAGGACCCGATCGGCATCAGTTCGGAGTTCGGCACCCCGCCATCGTCGAGCTTCAACCAAGTCGAAGGTCAACACCGGCCGTGTGTAACCGGGATGCGTTGATGGGCGCCGGTTGGATAGGGTCCGGGCCATGTCGAGTCCTGAGTCGGACAAGGTGGGGGCTTTCGGTCACGCCGTCAGCCCCCTGAATCAGTGAGTTCGTAGTCCTGCGAACCGGTGAGTTCGTGGTCCCGCCGTCCCGCCGCTTTCTGCGGCCGGGCGAGTGCGCTCTGGGGTGCTGACCGCGGTGACGAGATGACCTTTCGTGCTTCTCTTCACCCGGAGTCACTCGATGCCCTTCCCGCTGTACCTGCTTGCCCTGGCGGTTTTCGTCATGGGCACCTCGGAATTCATGCTCGCCGGCCTCCTGCCGGACCTCGCCTCCGATTTCGACGTCACCGTCGGGACGGCAGGCATGCTCACCCCGGCCTTCGCGATCGGAATGATCGTCGGTGCCCCGCTCATGGCGGCACTGACCCGCCACTGGCCCGCACGGTCCAGCCTGTCCGGGTTCGTCCTCGTATTCCTGGCGGCCCACGCCGTGGGCGCTGCCACCTCGACCTTCGCCGTCCTGTTCGCGAGCCGGGTGGTGGCAGCACTCGCGAACGCAGGCTTCCTCGCCGTCGCTCTGACCACTGCCGCCGCACTGGTCTCCCCCGACAAGAAGGGGCGTGCGCTGGCTGTACTGCTGTCGGGTACCACGGTGGCCACGATCGCCGGAGTCCCCTGCGGATCAGTACTGGGCACTCTGCTCGGCTGGCGGGCCACGTTCTGGGCCGTCGCCGCCGTGTGCCTGCCCGCGGCCATCGGCATCCTCACCGGAATCCCCACGGGAATCCCCAGAGGACTTCCCGCGCGCCCGGTGCGGCAGGACGCCACCGGCGGGCCAGCTCTGCAAACAGAGCTGGCCCAGCTCAGAAGGCCGCGGCTGCTCCTGGTGATGCTGCTCGGCGCGCTGGTGAACGCGGCAACCTTCGCCGGCTTCACCTTCCTCGCTCCCGTCGTGACCGACACCGCGGGGCTGGGCGAGCTGTGGATCTCCGTCGCCCTGGTGCTCTTCGGCACCGGTTCCTTCGCCGGGGTCACCGTCGCCGGCCGACTGTCCGACCGGCGCCCCGGCCTGGTCATCGCAGTCGGCGGTCCGCTGCTGCTCATCGGCTGGCCGGCCCTGGCCGTGCTGGCCGACCGGCCGACCGCTCTGCTCGCCCTGGTGTTCGTCCAGGGCGCGCTGTCCTTCGCGCTGGGCAGCACGCTGATCACGCGGGTCCTGTACGAGGCGGCGGGAGCCCCCACCATGGGAGGCTCCTACGCGACCGCGGCATTCAACGTCGGCGCCGCCGTCGGACCGCTCCTCGCCGCAGCCACCCTCGGCACCGCGGCCGGCGACCTCGGGCCGTTGTGGACAAGCGGCATCCTGGTCGCTGTCGCCCTGCTCATCGCGTTCCCCCTGCGCGGTGTCATCGCAGCAGGCCGGAGCAGCGAGGCGCTCCAGTGACACATGCGAACGCCCCCCTTGGCCGTCGATGGCCGCCGAAGGCTCATCGAGCGCTGCCGCACCCGCCCGATCGCGCACGTCGCCGAGATCACTCTGGTTTTTCCAACGTTCTTGAGTCGCTTGCGCCGTGGACCCGGCGACGTAGGACACGATGGACCCATGCTCGTCATCATCTGTGGCTTGCCGGCAACGGGAAAGACGACTCTGGCGCGAGCCCTCGCACGGCAGGTCAATGCCGTGCACCTGCGCGTGGACACCATCGAGCAGGCAATCGTCCGTTCCGGGTCGGCCGCCCGGCCTCTTGGCCCGGTCGGATATGTCGTCGCCCATGCCCTGGCCGAGGAGCATGTGCGGCAGGGGCTGACGGTGATCGCCGAGTCCGTCAACCCGCTCGCCGTCACCCGCGACGCCTGGCGGGACATCGCCGTGCGAGCCGATGTCCCCGTGGTGGAAGCCGAGATCGTCTGTTCCGACGCGGTCGAGCATCGTCGTCGGGCCGAGCACCGCACCGTCGACATCCCCGACCTCGCTCTGCCGAGCTGGGAAGCCATCGTCACCCGCGAGTACGAGCCCTGGCACCGAGAGCGCCTTGTGGTGGACACCGCGGGCCGCGAGGTCGCCGCCTGCGTCGCCGACCTCTGCCGCGAACTCGACCGTGCCACAAGGATTCCGCGCGGCCACGCGGATGCCGCTGATCCGCGCAGCGCGAGGGACTAGGCCGCGGTGCTGAACTCGCCTGCCGCTCCAAGGATCTCGAACGCCGCGGTTGCATTCTCATCGGCGTCTTCGCGGATCCGCCGTCAGGGGAGTGGGAGACATGCCCAGACGGTCTTGCCGGAGGGCGGGTACGGGGCCGTGCCCCAGCGGGTGGCGAGGGTCTCTACGAGGAGCAGGCCGCGGCCGGATTCGGCGGTGGTGTCGAAGGCGGCGACAGCGGTGGTACGGGGCTGAGGTGGGCGGTCGCCCCGGGGATCGGCGACTTCCACACGGAGCGTGTCCGGGGTGTCGAGGACGAGGGTGAGGCGGAAGCAGCGGCCTCTCACCCGGCCGTGGGTCACGGCGTTCGCGGCGAGTTCGGCAACGACGAGGGCGGCGGAGTCGGTGGCCGTGCAGGAGGATGGCCAGCCCCATTCGGTGAGTTGCTGCGTCGTCAGGAGGCGGGCGAGGCGGGCGCCTCTGGGCGTGGCGCTGAGGAGTTGAGTGAAGCGGAGAGGCGTGGCGGGGATGGGTCGGGGGGTGGAGATTTGTGACTTCATGTCACCGAGCGTGGTCGATGCGCTCTACGCTGACCAGGGCATCCTTCGGTACGGAGGTGTGTGTACCGGTACGGAATGTCTTCCGTACCGGGTGACGGCCGTGACCTGGCGAGGCGGAGGACGGGGTGTCGGAGACGCAGAAGTCGTACGACGAGGGCGAGTTGAGCAGTGACCTGATGCGGGCGGTCGGCAAGCAACTGAAGCTGCTGCGGGAGCGGGCCGGGCTCACGCAGAAGGAGTTGGGGGACCGGCTGGGGTACAGCGAGGATCTCGTCTCGTCGGTGGAGCGGGGGAGGCGGACGCCGCAGGCCGAGTTTCTCGTGGCGGCGGATGAACTGCTTGATGCCGGTGGGCTGTTGGTGGCCACCATCGAGGACATCGAGAAGGCCAAGGCGAAGGCGAGGGTTCGGCATCCGGCGTGGTTCAAGGATTACGCGCGGCTGGAGTTGAGTGCGGTTGAGATCAACTTCTTCAGCATGGTGACGGTCCCTGGCCTGTTGCAGACAGAGGACTACGCGCGAGTCACGTTCACCGTGCGGAGGCCGTTGTGGTCGGAGGAGACCATCGAGCAACGTGTGGCCGCGAGGATGGCTCGTCAGGAGATCTTGACCCAGTGGCCACCGCCCATCGTCACGGCTGTAATCGACGAAGCCGTTCTACGGCGTGAGATCGGCGGGCCGAAGGTTCAACAGGAACAACTGCGGCACCTGTTGAAGGTTGGCCGACTGCGCAGCACCACCGTGCAAGTGCTGCCGCTAGGCTGCGATGAGAACCCGGGTGTGGATGGTCCGTTCATTCTCCTCACGCCGAAAGGGAAGCCGCAGGTCGGCTACCTGGAGGTGCAGGGAGCCAGTCACTTGATCACGGACCCGGAAGAAGTGCGTATGCTGGCCGCGCGGTACGGAGCCATTCGCGGGCAGGCTCTCACACCAGGCGAGTCTCTTGCCCTGATGGCAGAACTGTTGGGAGAGCAATGATGACTGCTACCACCTCGCCCGAACTCTCCTGGGTCAAGAGCAGCTACAGCGGCGGCGAAGGCGGCGAATGCCTTGAGGTAGCCGCAACGCCCGGCGCCGTCCACGTCCGCGACTCCAAGGCACCCGCCCGCGCTCAACTGGCCTTCGGTGCCTCGGAATGGACCGCGTTCATACGGTTCGCCGTCACCCGCTGACGATCAACGATCAGGTCTGCGTGTCGTCCGGGTGCGGGCCGATGTAGCCCATGGACCCGGTGCCGGGGACTTTCGCCGGGCCGCTTCGACCCATGGCACGCTAGGGACGTTTCCACTTCCTCACCCGCCGCATGAAGCGGGGCGTGGACGAGTGATACGTCACCTGACGGGCGGTGGGTGTCCGCGACCGGGAGCGGAACCACCCTGCCTCCGGCGCAGGGCAGGGCGGACGGCGCACTAACGGTCGTGCGGGATCTCGGGCCGCGTGACGGGCACGATGGTGATCAAGTCGTCGAGGCCCTTGAAGTCATCGGGGTTGGTGGTGAAGAGGGGGAGTTCTTCGGCGGCCGCGATGGCGGCGATCATCAGGTCGGCCACACGGCGACGGGGCTTGCGGCCCGCGGAGACGGCGGCGGCGCACATTCTGCCGTAGATGCGGGCCGCCTCCACGTCGAAGGCGATGGGGTCGAATTCGTTCTCGGCGCGCTGCAGGACGTCCATGCGGCGGGCCCGCTCGGCGTGTTCGTCGTAGTCGCTCTGCTCGCCGCCGCGCACCTGGTGGGGGCCCGCGGAGAGTTCCGCGAGGGTGATGGTGCTGATGGCCATCTCGGCGGGCAACTCGTCGACGTCGATCCACTTGCGCAGGATCATGATGCTGGTGTCGAGCAGTCCTTGCTCGTGCTCAACGGGCATACGGGTCGTCCAACTCCTGCTCGACGACGGCGTCCTGGTCGTCGCGGAAGGCGTCCAGCGAGATGTCGGGGGCTGTACGTGACATGGCAGCGAACTCGGCACGAGGAACGAAGCGGCGACGGCGGCGGAGCGGGATCAGCTCGCCGACACGATGCCCGTCGCGGGTGACGGTGAACGCCTGTCCTCCCTGGACGGCGTCCATGATCTCTTTGGAACGGGTGCGCAGATCGCGCTGAGTGATCTCCGGCTGCGCTGTCATGCCGTCCACGATAGCGACGGTGTGCCACTCGGTGCTACACCGTTACCCGCGATTGTGGATAGGTGAAGGCGCCTGCTCGTAGAGCGATGTGCATCTGGACACGAAAGAGCCCCTCATGCGTTTCCACAGGTGAGAGGCTGTGTGCGCCCCCGGCAGGACTCGAACCTGCGGCCAAGCGCTTAGAAGGCGCCTGCTCTATCCACTGAGCTACGGGGGCCGGGTGTGGTGGCTTCGTTCGTGGTGCCCGGGTACGGGGCGATCCGTGACGTTGCCCGGGACAAGGATAGGGCTCCTGGATCCTTGTCCCTGTTGCTTCGCCTCCGTGGCTCTATGTGGAGGTTCGGTGAAGCGGTCCTGATAATCGCAGGCAGGTGCGAATCGTGCATCGCTTTTGGCGCCTCGCGCACCGGGTGTTGTGCACTCGTTATGCCTGAACCATGTCCGCGTCCCAGTCGTCCCTTCCGTCCTTTGTGTTCCATCGGCACGCAGGCAACGCCATATGCTTCAGAATTCCCCCAAAATTGGGCATTCTTCGCATGTGGTGACCTTGGATGTACGGCCTCAGCTGCTCGACGCACTCTCCGCCCTGCGCGACCGTGTCGCCGCCGCATGCTTTCCGCTGCCCCTGGCGGGGGCACCACGCGCGCGTGCCAACCGCGACGAACTGCTCGCACAGCTCGACGACTACCTGGTGCCCCGGTTGAGAAGCCCCGAAGCGCCCCTGCTGGTCGTCGTGGGCGGATCCACCGGGGCGGGCAAGTCGACACTGGTCAACTCCCTCGTGGGGCGGCGGGTCAGCGAGGCGGGTGTGCTGCGGCCGACCACCCGGACTCCGGTCCTGGTGTGCCATCCAGAAGATCACCACTGGTTCAGTGGGATGAGGGTGCTGCCCGACCTCACGCGCGTGTGGGTGCCCCAGCAGGACCCGGGGGACGATCTGCTGCTCCCGGGCGAGGACCCCGCGCGCGTCCTGCGGATCGAGACGGCCGAGAGCCTCCCACGCGGGCTCGCCCTGCTCGACGCCCCCGACATCGACTCCCTCGTCGCGGACAACCGCGTCCTCGCCGCCGCACTGATCTGCGCCGCCGACATCTGGATCATGGTCACCACGGCCACCCGGTACGCCGACGCCGTGCCCTGGCAGCTGCTGCGCACCGCCAAGCAGTACGACGCCACCCTGGTGACCGTCCTCGACCGGGTGCCCCACCAGGTCGTCTCCGAGGTCTCACGGCAATACGGCGCCCTGCTCACCAAGGCCGGCCTCGGCCACGTACCCCGCTTCACGGTGCCCGAGCTGCCCGAGTCCGTCTGGGGCGGTGGCCTGCTGCCCGCCACCGCGGTGGCCCCCCTGCGCAGCTGGCTCGTCCACCAGGCTCAGGACCCGGGATCCCGGCAGCACATCATGGCGCGTACGGCGTACGGCGTCCTCGACTCGCTGAAGGCGCGGATGCCCGAGCTGGCCAGCGCCGCCGCCGCCCAGTACGCGGCGGCGCTGCGGCTGGTCACCGCGGTCGACAGGGCGTACGAGAGCGAACACGCGCGTGTGCGCGGTCGGCTGAACGCCGGGACCGTGCTGGCCGGGGACGCGCTGAAGCGCTGGCGCGCCTTCCCCCTCGACTGCACCGCCGGTGAACTGCTCGACGCCCTGGTGGGGAGCCTGGTCGCGCTCCTCCTGTGCGCCGTCACCGCCGCCGACGAGCGCGTCGACGAGGCATGGCGGCGCGAGCCGGCCTCGACCGCCCCGGGGCTCGCCGACCGGGATGTCTCGCTGGACAGCGCCGAGCACCGGATCGGCCTCGCCGTGCGACGGTGGCGGCGCGAGGTCGAGGAGTACGCCGAGGAGGAGGTGCGCGAGCTCGACCGGAGCGTCGCGCCCGACCCGGAGGTCCTCGCGGCCCTGACCGCCACCGTCGTACTGGGGGGTCGCCGGGCCCGTTCCGCGGGCGAGGGCCTCGCCGATCGCCTGGGCGCGCACCGCGCGACGCGGCTGCGCGAGCGCGCCAAGAACCTGCTGGCCGAGCACTTGGACCGGGTCATGCACAGCGAACGCGAGCGCCGCCTCGCCCCGCTCGACGCCCTTGAGGTGCACCCCGAGCCCCAGGCCGAACTCATCGCCGCCCTGTCCGTACTGCAGAAGGAGAGGTGACCGGTGACCGCCGTCACTGATCAGGACCACACGGACCACACGGACCACACGGACCACACGGAGCACACCGATCACACCGGCGAAACGGCCTCCCAGAAGGCCGCTCCGAAGACCGAGAAGACCGAGAAGCCCGAGAGAACCCTTCCTGCAGAGCCAGAGAACGCCGCCCCTGGAGGGGGCGCGTGCGAAGGCGGCCTCTCCAAAGGCGACCTCTCCGAAGAGGGCGCCGAACGGCGGCGCAGGCAGGAACGGAACCAGAAACGGAAGCAGGAACGGGAGCAAGGGCCAGAGCGTGCGCAGCAGGAGTGGGAGGACGGCGAACTGGAGCGGTCCCGGTGGCGGGACGCCGGCTCCGGCATCGGCGACGGTGCCGGGCACGCGCGCGTGGACGAGCATGCGGGACACGCGCGCGTGAAGGACAAGATGACCGTCTCGCGGTCCATGGGTTCCGCGGGCTCCATGGACTCTATGAGTTCCATGAGCTCCATGGGCTCGGCGGACTCCGCGGACCCTGCGGACTCCGCGGGCTCCTGGGACGACGGGCTCATCGCCCGGCGGGTGAACGAGACCGCCGACGCCGAGCAGCCCTCCCTGGTCGAGCCCCGCGCGGCGGCCCCGCAGACCCCGGCCCCCCTGGCGTACGACGGCCCGCTGCGTTCGCGTCTGGACGCCCTGCGGGAACTGGTCGGGCTCTCCCGCACCCGGCTCGACAGCGTCACCCTTGCCGAGGCGGGCCGGGTCCTGGACGAGGCGGCGGCGCGCCGCAAGCTCTCCGGGCAGCACACCGTCGTCGCCATCGCGGGCGCCACCGGCAGCGGCAAGTCCCAGCTCTTCAACACCCTCGCCGGGGTGGCCATTTCGGAGACCGGGGTACGGCGGCCGACCACCGCGGCGCCCATCGCCTGCAGCTGGAGCGATGGAGCGGCGACCCTGATCGACCGGCTGGGCATCCCCGGACGGCTGCGCAGGCGCCCGCTGCAGAGCCCGGAGGCCGAGGCGCAGCTGCGCGGACTCGTCCTGATCGACCTGCCCGACCACGACTCCGCCGCCGTGCAGCACCGTGAGCAGGTGGACCGCATCCTCAAGCTCGTGGACGCGGTGATCTGGGTCGTCGATCCGGAGAAGTACGCGGACGCCGTCCTGCACGAGCGCTACCTGCGGCCTCTGGCGGGACACGCGGAGGTGATGTTCGTCGTCCTCAACCAGACCGACCGGCTCCCCGGGGAGGCCGCCGACCAGATCCTCGACGATCTGCGCCGACTGCTGGACGAGGACGGGATCGCCCTGGGTGAGCACGGCGAGCCGGGCGCGATCGTGCTCAGCCTGTCCGCGCTCACCGGGCAGGGCATCGCCGAACTGCGCGAAACGCTCGGCCGGTTCGTCACCGAGCGTGGTGCGGCGGCCCGCCGTATCTCGGCCGACGTGGACGCCGCCGCGGCCGGGCTGCGGCCCGTGTATGCCACGGGGCGGCGGGCCGGGCTCACCGAGGAGGCGCGGGCGGAGTTTTCCGCCCGGCTCGCGGACGCCGTGGGCGCCACGGCGGCGGGAGAGGCCGCCGAACGCGCCTGGCTGCGCAACGCCAACCGGGCCTGCGGGACGCCCTGGCTGCGGCTGTGGCGCTGGCACCAGAAGCGGTTCGACGTGGTCACCGGACGGCTGCTCCTGCAGACCCAGGCGGATGAGGAGGCCACGGCGCGCCAGCGCGTCGAGCAGGCGGTGCGCACGGTGTCGGACCGGGCGTCGGTCGGCTTGCCCGTGCCGTGGGCGCAGGCGGTGCGCGAGGCGGCCGTACGGGGCTCCCAGGGGCTGCCCGAGGCGCTGGACGAACTGGCGGCTCGGGCCGGGCTGTCGCCCGGCAGGCCGCCGCGGCCGGGCTGGTGGCCGGTGGCGGTGCTGGTCCAGGCGGCCATGACACTGCTCCAGATCGTGGGCGGGCTGTGGCTGGTGGGGCAGATCGTCGGGGTCATGGCGCCGAATCTGGGTGTGCCGGTGCTGCTGATGATGGCCGGCATCGTGGGCGGGCCGCTCGTCGAGTGGAGCTGCCGGATGGCTGCGCGCGGGCCCGCACGACGGTACGGGCAGGAGGCGGAACGCCGATTGCGGGAGGCCGCGGCGGGCTGCGGCCGGGCCCGGGTGCTGGACGCGCTGGCCGCGGAGTTGCTGCGGTACCAGGAGGTACGTGAGCAGTACGGGCGGGTCACACGGGTCTCGGCGGGGGTGGGGTAGGCCGGGCACCGCTACCGGCAGCTGACGGGGCGCATTCGGCCCGCCGACGGTCCCGGCTCAGCCCGCTGACGGTCGCAGTTCGGTGCGGGAGGATCCGGACGCGCCGAGAGGGCGCCGTCGATTCGGCGTCGCGTGCCGGGGCACAGCGTCGTTCGGCGGCTCGATCGCTCGTTCGGGTGAGGGGGTTTTCCACAGGCGTCCGGTGGTCCACAGCGCTCAGCGGGCTCGGCCCGGCGGAGGCAGTCTGGGTTCCGCGGCGATCGCGACGCACGGACGGTGTGCGGCCGATCGACGCGGACGCAGCCGTACGGGACGGGCCCGTACGGGTGACCGCCGGGCGTGAGCGACCGGGCGGGAGGGGTGTGTGATGAACGAGACGATGGTGTGCGTAGTGGGCAACGTGGCGACGCAGCCGGTGTACCGGGAGCCGGCGGCGGGCCCGTCGGCGCGGTTCCGGCTGGCGGTCACCTCGCGCTACTGGGACCGAGAGAAGAGTGCCTGGGCGGACGGGCACACCAACTTCTTCACGGTGTGGGCCAACCGCCAGCTCGCGGTCAACGCGGCGGCCTCGCTGAACGTGGGGGAGCCGGTCGTCGTGCAGGGCCGGCTGAAGGTGCGCACGGAGACGCGCGAAGGGCAGCAGAGCCGGGTCTCCGCGGACATCGACGCGGTGACGATCGGCCATGACCTGGCCCGCGGCACATCGGCCTTCCGACGGGCCGGGAAACCGGAGGCGATGCCGCCGCAGCGACCGGAGCCCAACTGGGAGGCCCCG
The DNA here is from genome assembly GCF_053601275.1 of Streptomyces sp. NPDC004752. Taxonomy (NCBI): domain Bacteria; kingdom Bacillati; phylum Actinomycetota; class Actinomycetes; order Kitasatosporales; family Streptomycetaceae; genus Streptomyces; species Streptomyces sp. NPDC004752. The sequence continues at coordinate 31,947 of NZ_JBSGBN010000086.1, forward strand.
GAGGGGGAGTCCACCGATCCGCCCGCTCAACGGCCCTCGGAAACAGTCGCTGTGACGTGACGTGACGTGGGTCGCGGCGAAGGCCCGGCCGAAGCGCACCTTGTCGCCGAAGAATCCCCCACAACCCGGTGGATTTGTCGATAACCCCTGCTCGCGGCGGGTTCTGGCGATAACGATTCCGAGTCGGATCCGTCATCCGACGATCTGACCGGCGGGCCGGGTTGTGACTGATCTCTAGGATGCCGGGCGTAGCCCTCGGGGCTGCTGATTCTGCCGGTGGGACCACACACCCTCTCGTCAACGGGTCCTGCTTGAAAGGGAATTCTGTGCTTGCTGCGTTCTCTCGGTTCTGTCGCACCTCCGTGCCCGCGCGTCGGCGAGGCCCGTCACGCCTCGCCGCCGCGACGCTGGTGACGGGGTTCGTGGCGGCCGGCGTGCTGTCGGGTGCCGGGATGGCCGTCGCCGACGGGCAGACGCAGGACCAGGGCGGAGCGACCGCCACACTGGGCGGCCTGAAGACGTACGGAGAGGCCGTCATCCACGCGGACGGCGGCGATCTGAACGTGGCGGCGGGGCTGTTCGAGATGTCCGTCGACGGCGGCGGCATGCTGCAGACCTACTGCATCGACATGCACAACCCCACCCAGAAGGACGCCAAGTACCAGGAGACGTCCTGGAGCGGCACCTCGCTGGGCACCAACAAGGACGCCGGCAAGATCCGTTGGATCCTGCAGAACTCCTACCCGCAGGTGAACGACCTCGCGGCACTGGCCGAGCGGGCGGGCGTCGGCAGCCTCACCGAGCAGGACGCCGCGGTCGGCACCCAGGTGGCCATCTGGCGCTACTCGGACGGTGCGGACGTCGACGCCGTCGGTACGCGGGCCGAGAAGCTCGCCGACTACCTGGAGAAGAGCGCCCGTGACGTGGCCGAGCCGCGGGCCTCGCTGACCCTGGACCCGCCCGCGGTCTCCGGCCACCCGGGCGAGCTGCTCGGCCCGGTCACGGTGCACACCAACGCGCGGGATGTCACGGTGCTCCCGCCGGCGGACGCCGCCACCAGCGGCGTCCGGATCGTCGACAAGAACGGCGAGGTCGTCACATCGGCGAAGGACGGCAGTGGGCTGTATTTCGACATCCCCGAGGACACCGCCGCGGCCACCGACGGGGAGACCTCCCCCGCGTCGGACGGCGGGAGCGGGACCGCCGTGTTCACCGTCCAGGCATCGACCAGCGTGCCCGTGGGCCGCGCCTTCGCCTCCGAGAGCCGCAGCCAGACCCAGATCCTGGCCGGTTCCAGCGAGTCCACGGTCTCCGCGACCGCGAGCGCCGGCTGGGCGGAGAAGGGTCCGATACCCGCGCTGTCGGCCCGTAAGAACTGCGCCGCGAGCCGTCTGGACATCAGCGCCGCCAACACCGGCGACAAGCCCTTCACCTTCGAACTGATGGGAGGCGAGCACACCGTCCCCGCGGGCACCTCGCGCACGGTGACCATCCCGCTCCAGGAGGACCAGGCATACGACTTCACGATCACCGGGCCGAACGGGTTCTCGCAGCGTTTCACCGGCGTCCTCGACTGCAAGACCCAGGGCAGCCAGGTCGGCACGTCGACCCAGACCCTGGCCGAGCCGAGCCCGGCCACCGTGGGCGGCACCTCCGGCGGCACCACGAACCTGGCCGCGACCGGCGGCTACAACGCGACCCCGGTGATCGCGGGCGTGGCCATCGGGCTGGTGGTGATCGGCGGTGCGGTCCTGGTCCTGCTCCGCAAGAGGGAAACGCCGACGGCCGACTGACCACCACGGTCCGATCGGCCCGGCACCGAGCTGTACTGCGCCGAGCTGTACAGCACCGAGTGCTACAGCACCGAGTGCTACGGCACCGAGCTGCCCGGCATCGAGCTGCCCGGCACCTTGAAAACTCCACAGAGAGCGCCCGAGGCCACTGACGCGGGCATCACAAGGATGCGGGCCCAGCCCTGCCGCCAGGCCCGCCTGACCGGGCCGCCTCCGGGGCAGCTACGGGCTGTGTGCCGTCCCGCGCCGGTGGCGGTGGCGAAATGCCAGGTCGGCGGGGATCTGCCATACGGGTTTCCGTCCAGGGGCGGCCGTCGGGCAAGATGGGTTGTATCTGCCCACTGCCAGATTTCAAGCTGCCGGACGGTTTCTCTTGGCTGAGTTCATTTACACCATGCGCAAGGCGCGCAAGGCGCACGGCGACAAGGTGATCCTCGACGACGTCACCCAGAGCTTCTTGCCGGGTGCGAAGATCGGCGTCGTCGGCCCGAACGGTGCCGGTAAGTCGACCGTACTGAAGATCATGGCGGGGCTTGAGCAGCCGTCCAACGGCGACGCGTTCCTCACCCCCGGCTACAGCGTGGGCATCCTGCTCCAGGAGCCCCCGCTGGACGAGGAGAAGACGGTACTGGAGAACGTCCAGGACGGCGTCGCCGAGGTCAAGGGCAAGCTCGACCGGTTCAACGAGATCGCCGAGCAGATGGCGACCGACTACTCGGACGCGCTGCTGGAGGAGATGGGCAAGCTCCAGGAGGAGCTGGACCATGCCAACGCCTGGGACCTCGACGCCCAGCTGGAGCAGGCCATGGACGCCCTGGGCTGCCCGCCCGGGGACTGGTCCGTCGCCAACCTCTCCGGTGGTGAGAAGCGCCGCGTCGCGCTCTGCAAGCTCCTCTTGGAGGCCCCCGACCTGCTCCTCCTCGACGAGCCCACCAACCACCTCGACGCCGAGTCGGTGAACTGGCTGGAGCAGCACCTGTCCAAGTACGAGGGGACCATCGTGGCCGTCACCCACGACCGGTACTTCCTCGACAACGTCGCCGGCTGGATCTGCGAGGTCGACCGCGGTCGGCTGCACGGCTACGAGGGCAACTACTCCAAGTACCTGGAGACCAAGGCCGCCCGCCTCAAGGTCGAGGGCCAGAAGGACGCCAAGCGGCAGAAGCGCCTCAAGGAAGAGCTGGAGTGGGTGCGCTCCAACGCCAAGGGCCGGCAGGCCAAGTCCAAGGCGCGTCTCGCCCGCTACGAGGAGATGGCCGCCGAGGCCGACAAGATGCGGAAACTGGACTTCGAGGAGATCCAGATCCCGCCGGGTCCCCGCCTGGGCAACGTGGTCGTCGAGGTCAGCAACCTCGGCAAGGCATTCGGTGAGAAGGTCCTCATCGACGACCTCTCCTTCACCCTCCCGCGCAACGGCATCGTCGGCGTCATCGGACCCAACGGTGTCGGCAAGACCACCCTGTTCAAGATGATCCAGGGGCTGGAGACGCCGGACTCCGGTGACATCAAGGTCGGCGACACCGTCAAGATCTCGTACGTCGACCAGGGCCGCGCCAACATCGACGCCAAGAAGACGCTCTGGGAGGTCGTGTCCGACGGGCTCGACTACATCAACGTCGGCCAGGTCGAGATGCCCTCGCGTGCCTACGTCTCCGCGTTCGGCTTCAAGGGCCCGGACCAGCAGAAGCCGGCCGGTGTCCTGTCCGGCGGCGAGCGCAACCGGCTCAACCTGGCGCTGACCCTCAAGCAGGGCGGCAACCTGCTGCTCCTCGACGAGCCCACCAACGACCTCGACGTCGAGACCCTCTCCAGCCTGGAGAACGCCCTGCTGGAGTTCCCGGGCTGCGCCGTCGTCGTCTCCCACGACCGCTGGTTCCTGGACCGTGTCGCCACGCACATCCTCGCCTACGAGGGCGAGTCGAAGTGGTTCTGGTTCGAGGGCAACTTCGAGTCGTACGAGAAGAACAAGATCGAGCGGCTCGGCCCGGACGCCGCGCGTCCGCACCGTGCCACCTACAAGAAGCTGACCCGGGGCTGACCTTGCGGTACATCTACCGCTGCCCGCTGCGCTGGGCGGACATGGACGCGTACGGCCACGTCAACAACGTGGTCTTCCTCCGCTACCTGGAAGAAGCCCGTATCGACTTCCTGTTCCGCCCGGACAAGGATTTCCAGCAGGGCTCCGTGGTGGCGCGCCATGAGATCGACTACAAGCGGCAACTCGTCCACCGGCACGAGCCCGTGGACATCGAGCTGTGGGTCACGGAGACCAGGGCGGCGTCCTTCACCCTCGCCTACGAGGTGAAGGACGGCGACCAGATCTACGTCCGCGCCTCGACGGTGATCGTGCCGTACGACTTCGATACGCAGCGCCCGCGCCGGATCACCGCCGAGGAACGGGAGTTCCTGCGGGAGTACATGGACGACGCCGCCGAGGACGAGGGCAAGGACGAGGAGGAGGCCGTCGCCGCATGACGGTGCTCCACCTGGCCGACGACGGGGAGGCGGCGGATCTCGCGGCCTTCCTGTCCCGGCTGCTCCACTACGACCGTGGCGCCGCGGTGCGACTGCAGGCGGCGGGGACGGCCCTCGCCGTGTTCGGCCGCCCGCCGTCCTTCGAGGTGCTGGCGATCCGCACAGTGCGGCTGGCCAAGCCCTACGAGCACGGGCTGGACGTCACCCTCGACGTGACCGTGTCCGCCGGTGAGCTGCTGGAGTCCGTGGACGAGTCGGCGGCCACCGCCGCCGTCCCGGGCGCGGTGACCGGGCCGCCGTGGGCGGGCGTGCTGCCGCCGCGCGGCGGCTGGCACCCCGAGCCGGGCCTGCCGACGCCGGACGCGCTGCGCTCTTTGGTCGCCGCCGCCGTCGCCGAGTTCCGTTCCCGTACCGGGGAGCCGGCCTCCGAGTGGCGGACGCGGGCGGAACTCGACCGGATCGGGCGGGACATCTGGTCCCGGACGGTCGCCGGGACCCGGCTCCCGGTACGGGCCGTGCACGCGGCTCAGTCCCTCGGCTTCCTGCGGCGCCGGGGAGCCGTGGACGCCGGGCTGTTCTCGTCCGGAGCCTGGCTCCGGCTGCGTACGCCGTACGGGTCGGTCGCCGTGCGGCGGGCTGGGCTGGGGGCGCTGGACATCAGCGTGCGCTGACCCGTCCGGGTTCGGCCGTCCCCTCCCGGCCGTCCCCTCTTGGCCGGCCGGCCCTAGCGGTCCTGGCTGTCGTCGGGCCACACGCCGATGTGGTCCGGTTCCAGTTCCAGGGCGACCCGGTCGCGCATGCCCAGGGCCTCGGTGTACTCGGCGGGGAGCTGGAGACGGCCGGCGCGGTCCAGCATGGCGTACTCCCGGGCCACCACCGTCTCATGGCCCGTGGCCGCGTCGATCTCGCTGCGGCGCAGGACCTCCGTGGAGGTACGGCCGTCCCGGATGGCGACTGTGCGACGGACCTCGTCGGCCACCGCCTGGTCGTGTGTGACGATGACGACGGTGGTGCCCAGCCGTTCGTTCGCGGTGCGGAAGGCGTCGAAGATCTGCGCGGCGGTGTGGGAGTCGAGTTCGCCGGTGGGCTCGTCGGCGAGCAGGACCGCGGGCGAGTTGGCGAGGGCCACCGCGATGGCGACGCGCTGCTGCTGGCCCCCGGACAACTGCTCCGGACGGCGGTCGCGGCAGTCCGCGACCTCCAGCAACTCCAGTAGTTCCAGGGCGTGTTCGGCGCGGGCGCGGTGGCGGAGGCGGGCGCCGGACAGGCTCAGCGGAAGGGCGACGTTCTGGGCGGCGGTCAGATAGGGCAGCAGATTGCGGGAGGTCTGCTGCCAGACGAAGCCGACGATGTCGCGGCGGTACGCGAGGCGGTCCTTGGCGGTCATGGCGAGCAGGTCGCGGCCGGCCACCCTGGCCGCGCCCGCGGTGGGGGTGTCCAGGCCGGCGAGGATGTTCATGAGCGTGGACTTGCCACTGCCGGAGGCGCCGACCAGGGCCATCAACTCGCCCTTGCGGACCAGCAGGTCGAGGCCCTGGAGCGCCTGGACCTCGACGCCGTCGGTGGAGAAGATGCGCACGAGCCGGTCGCAGGTGATCAGGGCGTCGTGGCCGTAGGCCGGGCGGTTGCGGGCCTCGGTGACCCGGTTCGCCAGCTCGGTGAGGGTGGGGTTGGTGGTCACTGGTGGACCCTCCTTTCCGCGGGCCCTGAGAGGCTCGTGGTCATCGCGTCTCCCGCACGGTTGACAGGACGGCTCGGCTCATCGGGCATCCCCCGCCCTCAGTTCCCGCACCGACCCCCGTCGCTGGGCCCACCATGCCTGCACGCCGGCCACCCCGACCGCGGTCACCAGCACGATGATCGCCGGAACGGTCAGCGACAGCGGGTCCGTGTGCAGCTCGGTCCTGCCGGCCGACGCGTCGGCCGTGGGGAGGGCGACGGCGGTCAGATCGACGCCGGGGGACAGGAGCCGGATCGCCGCCCAGCCGGTCAACGCGCCGCCGACCGCGGCGAGGAGGGCCTGGGGCAGGGATTCCAGGACGAGCAGGCGGCGGGCCTGGGCCCGGGTCAGACCCATGGTGCGCAGGCGCGCGAGGAGCGCGGCGCGTTCCGGGGCGGCGCGCAGCAGGGCGAGGAGCAGGGCCAGTACGGCATAGCCGGCGCCTGCCGCCACCGCCGCTGTGTAGACCTGCTGGGCACCGGACCGCAGGGGTGGGTCGGCGTACCGTGCCCGCTCCTGTGCGCGGACGCGCACGCTCGCCGCGGGGCCCGCTGCCCGGCGCAGCGCCCCCGCGTCCACGTGGTGGCCCGTCACCAGCAGGGCCGTCGGGCGGGCCGCGGCGGCGCTGAGCCCGGCGCGGTCCACGACGAGGAAGCCGTCGCCGGTCACGGCCGGGGTGTGGTCGCGGACGACGGTGATGCGGACGGAGACCGTGGTGCCGTCCTCCAGCCGCACCGGGAAGGGGCCGCGGGTGCCGTACGCCTTCGCGACGGACGGCGAGGCCAGCGCGGGCAGCGGCTCACCGGCAGCGAGACGCTTGAGCCGGTCGGCCTCGAAGGCGCCGAGACCCGTGCGGGCCGCCAGCGCCCCGTACCCGGACGGGTCCACGCCCACCAGTGGTACCGGGGTCTGCTCGTCGTGCGGTTTCGCCTGGTAGCCGATGCTCGTCTCGGTGACCGCGCCTACTCCGGACAGGCCGCGTACCCGCTCGGCGAGGCCCGACGGTAGCAGGCCATCGGACTCCACGCGGGCGTCCGCGCCCACGGCCAGCAGGGCGGCTCGGTCGCGGGCCTCGTTCACGCCCGCGAGTACCGAGCCGCCGAACGCCGCCGTGGTGAGCGCGGTCAGCAGCGCCAGCAGGGGCAGCACCGCCGAGACCGAGGTGCGGCCCGCGCGGGCCAGGGACAGGAAGCCCACCGCGCCGCGCAGCCGTCCGGCCGGGCGGGCCAGCCGACGCAGCAGGAACGGGAGGAGACGGACCAGCACCAGCGCCGCGATCACCCCCACCAGCACCGGTGCGACCGACACCAGCTGATCGCCCGAGGGGCCGTCGGCGGACGAACTCGACGTCCCACGCCTGCGCAGCGACTCCACCGCCGCCGCGGCCAGGACGAGCAGCGTCAGCTCCGTGACCGTGCGCCGCCGGGATGGGCGCGTCGTCGCCAAGTCCTCGCGTGGGCCGGCGACGCGTACGGACCGGTGGGCGAGCGCAGCGCGCAGCGGAAGCGCGGCGCAGGCGAGGACGGTGACCGCGACGGCGGCGGCGACCGCGTACGAGGCGCGGCCCTCGGGGACCGCGAGAAGTGCGGCCGTGAGGCCGAGCGCGCCCGCCGGTACGGCGACCGCCGCCGTCTCGGCGCACAGCCGTCCGGCCAGACCGGGCAGGGAGGCGCCGCGGGCGCGTAGCAGGGCCGCCTCTGCGCGGCGCCGGTCGGCGGCGAGCGCGCCCGCCATGAGGAGGACCACGGCGGCGACCGCCGCGGTGCCGACGGCGGCGACGGCGACCAACGGCGCGATGCCCGCGCGCAGTTGGGAGAAGGAGACCAGTACGTCGTCGAGGTCGGTGCTCATGTCCGTGCCGGGGCCGGTGAGGGCGCGGGCCTGCCCTAGTCCGGGGCCCGACTCCAAGGTGGCGACGGCGGCCTTGAGATGGCCGAGGTCGCCGGCGTGGAAGCGGTCCGGGTCGGGGGCCAGGTACCAGTAGCGAAGCGCGTCCGCGTCGGTGCCCAGGAGGACGGGGGCGGCTTCGGGAGCCAGCAGCAGGGCGCCGAGCCAGTACCAGCTGCGGTCGGGGCCCGAACCGGGCAGGGCCACCAGGCCGGGAGTGCGCAGCAGGGGGCGGGTCGACCAGTACGCGTCGGCCGGCTCGCGTGGGGTGACGATGCCGGTGACCCGGACGGCGAGCGGCGCCCGGGCCACGGCCGGCACATGGATGACCGAACCCGCCTTGATGTGCAGGCTCTTGGCGGTGGCGGCGGTGACGGCGGCCTCCACCACGGGCGTCGTCGCGCCTACGGTGCCGGACGTGCGCGGCAGGCGGCCCTCGCGCACCGTCGCGTGGTCGGCGAGGCCGTTCTGCGCGACCAGGGCGACCCGGGCGGGCACGCCGCTCGGGCGGGGTATCCAGGGGTCGGACACTTCCAGGTTCTTGCTCAGGGTCACGCCGTACGCCGACTGCGCGGAGTCGAGGGGCAGCGATCCGGGGACGGTGCCGAGGAGCTTCTCGTACCGCTCTCCCAGAGCGTCGGGCCGCAGGGGCGCCGCCAGTGCCTCGGGGGACGGTGCGCCGGCGGTCTGGGCCGCGGTGACCTGCACGGTGGTGCGTTCCGGTCGGGCCTGCTGGAAGGAGCGCTGCAGCCCCGCGTCCTCGTACCGGTCGACCGCGCGCGGGAAGGCGGCGGCCAGGCACGCGGTCAGCGCGACCAGCAGGGCGAGCGCCAGAGCGGCGAGCGGCGCGGCCCGCAACCGGGTGCGCACCCAAGGAGCGACCGCGGACGACGCCTCACCGCGCCCGGCCGCCGCCTCACCCCGTGCAGGAACCTCCCCGGGCGCAGAGATCTCCCTGTGCCCAGGAACTTCCCTGCGCCCGGAAGCCGTACCGTGCCCCGAAGCCGTACCGTGCTCGGAAGCCGTACCGCGCCTGGAAGCCGTACCGTGCTCGGAATCGCGTTCGGGGTTCATCTCATTCACCTCCCTGGTCCCGCAGTGAGGTCGCCGGGTCCGCGCGGCGCAGGGCCAGCGCGGCCGTGACGAGCAGCGGCGTCGCGGCGACTGCGGCCAGCAGCAACGCCACGCGTCCCGGCGGCAGTTCGACCAGCAGGGTCGGCACCGGCCGGGTGGCCTCGGCGGTCAGCACGATCAGCGGGAGGACGGCCCGGGTCAGTACGGTGCCCAGGGCGACGCCCACCACCAGGGCCAGGGCCACCAGGACACCCTGCTCGGCGGCGATCGTGCGGGCCAGTTGCCGGCGCGGGGCGCCCAGGGCGCGCAGCACCGCGAACTCGGCGCCCCGCTCCCGCAGCGACCCGGCCGCGCTCACCGCGAAGCC
>NZ_JBSGBN010000087.1:0-40820 GCF_053601275.1 Streptomyces sp. NPDC004752
TGACGGCGGCCGAGCATGCGGCGGGGACCGCCGCCGCGGGCACCGGCCTCGGCGGGACCGTACCGCCGCGGGGCGTGCCCGCGCCCGCCGGCCGTCGCGCTCGGCGCGACGCGGGCGAACAGCCGCAGGCCGCTCTGCCGCCCGCCCTCCCGGCCGCGGGTACCCAGAACGCGCCGACGGAGACCGGGCCCGTTCCGGTCGGTACGGCTTCGGTCGGTACGACAGCGGTCAGTACGACTTCGGTCGGCACAGGTTCGGTTGGCACAGGTCCGGCCGACGCCGGGGTGGCCGGTTCAGGGGTGGCCGGTTCCGAGGGTGGGCAGCCGACCGGGCGTCGGCGCCGTGCGCTGGCCGCGGCGGCGGAGCGCACCGCGGCACAGGAGGCGGGGACCCGTACGGTGTTCGCCCTGCCGCCCGCCGAGGCGGACCGCTCGCCCGAGCCCGGTGCCGGGGACGGGGGCAACGGGGCCGATGGGGGCGGAACCGGGCACGCGTCGGGTCCGGTACCGGGGCAGGCACCGGCCGTGGCTCAGGAGCAGGGCGCCGTTCCGGTTCAGGGGCAGCTGCCGGTTTCGCCGCAGGGGCAGATGCCGGTGCCCGCGCAGGGCCAGCTGCCGGTTCCGGCCCAGGGCCGCCAGGCACCGGCACCGGCTCCGGCTCCGGCTCCGGCTCCGGAGCAGATCTCGGTACCGGCCCAGGGCCAGACAATGACTCCGGCTCCGGTTCGGGAGCAGATCCCGGTCGCCGGGCAGGCTCAGGTGTCCGGCGTCGGTGTGCCGGGGGACAACGGCCGGCATGACGCCGTACCGCACGACCAGGCCGGGGACCACACCCCGCCCCAGCCACACCCGACCAGCGCGCCGACGGGTCGTCGGCGGCGGCCCGTGGCCCAGCCGGGAGAGGGTCCGGCGACGCCGGACACGCCCGCGCAGGGCGTACCGGTCCAGACGGGGGCCACGGCCCCGCCGAGCGCGGCCGTGCCCGCCCAGGGCAGCGTCGCCCAGGGTGTGCGGCTCGCCCCGGGGCAGCTGGTTCCGGCGCCGGGGCAGGCGGTGCCCACGCAGCCCGTCCCGCAGTCGGCGACACCGGGGCGGCAACCCCTGCCGGGACAGTCGGCGTCGCCGGGTCTGCTGCCGCCCGCCCAGCCGTTGCCCGCGGAGACGACTCCCGCCGCCCCGGCCGCGCCGCCCGCCACCGAGGCACTCCCCGCCCAGCCCGCGCCCCGCGCCGACACCCCCGCGCCCGGCACCCCGCTCCCCCCGGACCGATCCGGTGCCCTGCCGCGTGCGGCCCAGCCGTTGCCCGCCGAGACGGCCGACGTCCCCGTGGACCCGAACTCCACCCAGGGCCGGGCGATCAGCGTGCGCACACTGGGGCAGGGCGTGCCGTTCAGCAGGCAGGCGGCCCAGGTGCAGCAGCCGACGGCCACGCCCGCTCCGCACGGTCCGAGTACCGTCGGCCGTCGCCGCAAACTCGGCACGCCGCCGGATCCGGCCGCGCGCCCGGAGCAGCGCACCGACCAGGGCGCCCGTCCGCACCCGCCGGCCGAGCAGCTGCCCGCGCAGCCCTCGCTCGCCGGGCAGTCACGGCTCGTTCCGGGCACCGAGGGCGCCGGACGCTCGTACGCCATCGGCGCCCCGGACGAGAACGCCGCCGAGGGACCCGAACCGCTCGACGGCCCCGGCGGCGCGATCGAGGTCGCCGACCCGCCGCGCCCCCAGCCCATGGACGACGAACTGCCGCCCGAGCCGCTGGACAACCCCCGTCGGCTGCTGGTGTGGCCCGCGCCGGACGTCACGACCCAGCAGGCACTGAGCGACCGCGGCTACCGTCCGGTGATCGTGCACTCACGCGAGGAGGTCGACGCGCAGATCGCCGCCTTCCCCGCCGCGCTGTTCGTGGACCCGCTGACCGGGCCCATCACCCGTACCGCGTTGCAGTCGCTGCGACAGGCCGCCGTGGCCGCGGAGGTACCGGTCCTCGTCACGGCCGGGCTCGGCCAGGCGACGCGCGAGGCGGCGTACGGTGCCGACCCCGCCGTCCTGCTGAAGGCCCTCGCGCCGCGCGACAGCGAGCAGCATCCGCCGCGCGTGCTGCTCATCGAGGAGCACGCGGAGATCGCGCTGGCGCTGACCTCGACGCTGGAGCGGCGCGGGATGCAGGTCGCGCGGGCCGCGAGCGACGCCGACGCGGTGACGCTGGCCGGGCAGCTGCGGCCGAACCTGGTCGTGATGGACCTGCTCCAGGTGCACCGCCGCCAGGCCGGGATCATCGACTGGCTGCGTGCCAACGGGCAGCTCAACCGCACCCCGCTCGTCGTCTACACCGCCGCCGTCGACCAGGCCGACCTGCCGCGGCTGGCCTCCGGCGAGACGGTGCTGTTCCTCGCGGAACGCTCCACCAGCACCGAGGTGCAGGCCCGCATCGTCGACCTGCTGGCACGCATCGGCACCAACTAGACGAGCAAGTCCGAAGTCCCGTTGAGCGCAAAAGGTGAGGGTCTCGTTGGTCGATGTGTGACGAACGACCTTGAGACCCTCATTACCGCACTCTACGTGAAGATCGACGACGAGTTGGGAGGACCGCGATGGCTGGGCAGGCCGCCGTTGCTGACCGACTCCGAGCTGGTGTGCGCCGCGGTCGCCCAGGCGATGCTCGGCTTCACCTCCGAAGCCCACTGGTTGCGCTATGCCCGCAAGCACCTGACCGGCATGTTCCCGTACCTGCCCCAGCAGTCCGGCTACAACAAGCGCCTGCGTGCGGCTCTCGGCCTGGTCAAGCGGGTCGTCCGCATACTCGCGAAGTCGTCCGACTTCTGGCTGGACGACTGCTGGATCGTGGACTCCACGCCGGTGCCGTGCGGCATGTCACGGCCCACCGTGAAACGCTCCGACCTGGCCGGATGGGCCGGATACGGCTACTGCGCCAGCCATTCCCGGTTCTTCTGGGGGCTGCGGCTGTATCTGGTGTGCACCCCGTCCGGGATGCCGATCCTGTGGGCGCTGGCGGATCCGAAGATCGGCGAGCGCGAGGTGCTGGCCGCGATGCTGGAGGTCGAGGCGGACATCGTCGCCGAACACGACGGCATCCTGCTCATCTCCGACAAGGGCTTCGCCGGCCGGGACTTCGAGCAGTTGCTGGCCGGGCAGGGCATCACCTTGCTGCGGCCCTCCCGCAAGCGCGAGAAGACCCGATACGGCGAACCGATGCTGAAGAAGGTCCGCCAGCTGATCGAGTCGGTCAACGACACCCTCAAGGGCCAGCTCGACCTGGAAGGCCACGGCGGGCGCAGTTGCGCGGGCGTCGCGGTCCGCGTCGCCCAGCGCATCCTGGCCATGGCCGCTGCGATCTGGCTGAACAACCTGACCGGCGCACCGATCACTCGATCGCTGATCGCCTACGACCACTAAAGACATACGACTTGCTCGTCTAGGCCGGACGGACCGGCCCGTACGACAAGCACGACGGGCACGACAACAGGTACGACGGGCACGACAGGTACGACGGATGGACCGGGCGGGACCCCATACTCACGGCGCCCACGCCCGGCGCGCCCATGTCCAGCGGGGTTTCGGTCAGAGGCGGGTGACGTCCAGCTGCCCGTCCGCGTACCGCCTGCGCAGCACCTTCTTGTCGAACTTGCCCACGCTCGTCTTGGGTACCGCCTCGATGACCGTCCAGCGCTCCGGGAGCTGCCACTTGGCGATCCTGCCCTCCTCGGCGAGGAAGGCGCGCAGGGTCTCGAAGTCGGCGATGGCGCCCTCCTTGAAGACCACCGTGGCCAGCGGGCGCTCGCCCCACTTGTCGTCCGGTACGGCCACCACGGCGGCCTCGGCGACATCCGGGTGGGACATCAGGGCGTTCTCCAGATCGACCGAGGAGATCCATTCGCCGCCGGACTTGATGACGTCCTTGGCCCGGTCGGTGAGGGTGAGGAAGCCGTCCGGGCTGATGGTGCCGACGTCTCCCGTCTTCAGCCAGCCGTCCTCGCTGAACTTGTCGGCGGGGCGCAGGGGTTCGGCGTCGGGGCCGTTGTAGTAGGCGCCCGCGATCCACGGCCCGCGCACCTCCAGCTCGCCCGCCGACGCGCCGTCCCAGGGCAGCCGCTCGCCGCCCGGTCCGGTGAGCCGGGCGGAGACACCGGCCGGGAAACGGCCCTGTGTGAGCCGGTACGCGAACTCGTCCTCGGTGCCGACCGCGTGGGCCGGCGGCCGGGCCACCGTGCCCAGCGGTGAGGTCTCCGTCATGCCCCAGGCGTGGCACACCCGCATGCCGAGCTTGTCGAAGGCCGCCATCAGTGAGGCCGGACAGGCCGAGCCGCCGATGGTGACCTGGGTGAGGGAGGAGACGTCCCTGGGCTTGGCGGTCAGCTCGGCGAGCAGGCCCTGCCAGATGGTCGGCACCGCGGCCGCGTGGGTCGGGCGCACGGTCCCGATCATCTCGGCGAGCGGTGCGGGCTGCAGGAAGCGGTCCGGCATCAGCATGTTCACGCCGGTCATAAAGGTGGCGTGCGGCAGACCCCAGGCGTTCACATGGAACTGCGGGACCACGATGAGCGACGTGTCCTGGTCGGTCAGGCCCATCGACTGGGCCATGTTCAGCTGCATGGAGTGCAGATAGATGGAACGGTGGCTGTAGACCACGCCCTTGGGGTCGCCGGTGGTGCCGGAGGTGTAGCACATGGCGGCGGCCCGACGTTCGTCCAGTTCCGGCCAGTCGTAGGTGGTCGGCCGGCCCGCGATCAGCTCCTCGTACTCGTGCACCCGTACCCGGGCGGCGGCCAGCGGGGAGCGGTCGCCGGAGCCGGAGACGACGATGTGCTCCACGGTGGTGAGACCGGGCAGCAGCGGGGCGAGCAGCGGGATCAGTGAACCGTTGACGATGATCACGCGGTCGGCCGCGTGGTTGACGATCCAGGTCAACTGCTCGGCGGGCAGGCGCAGATTGAGCGTGTGCAGCACGGCCCCCATGGCGGGAATCGCGAAGTACGCCTCGACGTGCTCGGCGTTGTTCCACATCAGCGTCGCGACCCGGTCGTCGTCCCGCACCCCGAGGTCGTCGCGGAGGGCGTGCGCCAGTTGCGCCGCGCGGGCGCCCGCCTCGGTGAAGCTGCGCCGCTGCGGCTCTCCCTGCCCGGTCCACGTGGTGATCTGGGACCGCCCGTGCACCTGTACTCCGTGCAGGAGAATGCGGGTGACGGTCAGCGGTACGTCCTGCATGGTGCTCAGCACGGCGTCCTCCCGGGGCGACATGGCCTACGCGGCAGTAAAGGGCAGGCCCGATTCTGCGCGCATACCATGCGGTATGTCACTAGGGACAAGTGATCGATCACATCACCGGCCGCCCCGGTTTCACCCCGGAAGGACCGCTACCGAACGAGCCCCAGCTCGGGGTCCTCGCGCAGCTTGCCGAGCGCCCGCGACACCGCGGACTTCACGGTGCCCACCGACACCCCGAGCACCTCGGCCGTCTGGGCCTCGCTCAGGTCCTCGTAGTACCGGAGGACGACCATCGCCCGCTGCCGCGCCGGCAGCTTGGTGATCGCCCGCCACATCGCGTCGTGCAGCGCCTGGCGCTCGGCCGGGTCGTCCTCGCCGGGCGCAGGGTCCGGCTCGGGCAGTTCGTCACACACGAACTCGTCGACCTTGCGCTTGCGCCACTGCGAGGTCCGGGTGTTCAGCAGCGCCCGGCGCACATAGCCGTCGAGCGCCCGGTGGTCCTCGATCCGCTCCCACGCCACGTACGTCTTGGTGAGCGCGGTCTGCAGCAGATCCTCCGCGTCACTGGGGTTCGCGGTCAGCGAACGGGCGGCACGCAGCAGGACCTGCTGCCGGTCCCTCACGTACGACGAGAACGATGGATACATGGGGGTCCCCCCGGTTGAGCGCAGCCGAGAGTGGGGGAGGGTCTGCCTCGTCGGCGTAGCGGCGTCCGAAGCGCTGGTGCAGACGGGTGTGGTCATGGCTCCCACGCTATGAGCGAGCTGAGTGAGGCGGATCGGCCGCAGGTCCCGAAGCAGAGTCCCCCTCAGGTTGTAGGGGTGGGGTTGACTACACCTCCTGAAGGTGGAGTGGGGAGCGCCCCGTACTCCGGGTTGCCCCCTGCGGGCTCACTCGTCCGCCGCCAGGACCAGCCCCGATGTGGGCACTCCGGTACCGGCCGTCACCAGGACCCGGCCGACCCCCGTTATCTGGTCGGCCCCCGGTATCTGGTCGGCGGCCGTGCCCCGCAGTTGCCGTCGGGCGTCAAGGTCACCGCAGGACAGCGGAAAGCGTCTGCGCGGCGGCACCGAAGTACCGCCGCGCAGACGCATTACGACCCCGAAAGCACATCCCCCACGGGAGGTCAGTCGCGGCTTACCACAGGCGGGTGAAGTTGATGTTGACGTTCCTGTTCCCCTGCTGGATGGCGGTGAACGCGGAGTCCTTGACCTGAGCGGTGTTGCTCTGGTTCGAGGCGCCGGAGCCGACCGCGTTCTGTGCCGTGGTGGACGAGTTGCCGGTGTTGTTGTGGCCGACCCCGCTGCCGACGACGCTCACCACGCCGGCCCTCGATCCGTCGTCCGCGATGGCACCGTTGTCCGCACTCGCGATGCCGGTGAAGAGGGCGGCTGCGAGCGGGAGCGCGGAGACGGCGGCGAGAACGCGGGCGGTACGGATGCTTGCCATGTTGTCCCTCCAGGACGATACCCATCGGCCGGCTGGCCGAGAGCCCGGGAATTCATGAAGTACGGCTGCTGCCAGGGAAGTTGGCCGACCTCCCGGGCGGTTGAGCACGACGTCGCGAACCCAGAGTTGCCCATCCAATCCCTGGCGTACCACCCCACAGCTCCCGATTCGCACTCAAGCGTGATGACAAGTCGATAAACCCCATTCGCCATCTTTGGTGATCTCATGACTCGATTGCGCCCACTACGGGCTTCTCCGAACCAAGTGGCACAAGCGGTGAACCGTTTCGTCACATTTCCGGCCATCCCATCCGCCCCGGCGTGTCACCCCACCCCCCTCTTCCCTTTTTCGAACGCGTGTACGAACATGGAGGCATGGCCACCACCGACCGGCAGGCCACGACCCTGGCCCTCGCGCATGCCCTGTCAGCCGCCGAACGCGGACTGGCCGTCATCCCGCTGTCCCGGACGAAGCTCCCGGCCCTCCGCTCCCCGCACCGCGACCACCCCGGTCCCAGCCCCTGCCACGGCGAGTGCGGCCGCTTCGGCCACGGCGTGTACGACGCCTCGACCGACCCGGCGCGCATCCGCGAACTGTTCGCCTCCGCGCCCTGGGCCACCGGCTACGGCATCGCGTGCGGACTGCCCCCACACCACCTGATAGGCATCGACCTCGACACCAAGTCCGGCACGGACTCCTCTGCCGCCCTGCGCGAACTGGCCCTGCGCCATCTGTTCACCATCCCCGAGACCGTCGTCGTGCTCACACCGAGCGGGGGCCGCCACGTCTGGCTGACCGGCCCGCCGGACGCCGTCGTCCCCAACTCGGCCGGTCGGCTCGCTCCCGGCATCGACATCCGAGGTGCCGGTGGCTATCTCGTCGGCCCCGGCTCCCGCACCGACCACGGCGTCTACGCCACCGCACCCGGCACCGCCCACCTGGCCCCCGCGCCCTGCCCGCCCGCCCTGCTGCGCCTGCTCCTGCCGCCGCCCCGCGCGCCCCATCCGACGCCCCCGGCGTCCGGGGACCACGGCAGGGGGCTGGTCCAGTTCGTCCTCGCGGCCCACGAGGGTCAGCGCAACACCCGCCTGTTCTGGGCCGCCTGCCGCGCCTACGAGAACGACATCGGGCCCGCCCTCGTCGCCCCGCTGGTCGAGGCGGCCCTCAACACCGGGCTCTCGGAGCACGAGGCGCGGGCGACGATCGCGTCGGCGGCGCGGATGACGGGGCACCGGCCGTGAAACCAGCGCAAGCGCGCGAGCGCCACACCCGCCTTCCCCAGGGCTCCGGTCCGTCGCGGGCCACCTGCTGCGCCAACGGCGACGATCAACCACATCCCTCGGCGGCGTCCCGCACTCACCGGTGCTCCCGCAGCGTCGTGAGACGGCGTTTGTACTCGTCCTCGTCTATCTCCCCGCGGGCGAACCGCTCGGCAAGCAGTTCCTCAGCTCGCCGGCTTCCCCATCGGGGCTCGCCGGAGGACGGCCGCGGACCGGGCTGAGGGTGATGAGTGCCGGTGAGATAGCGCACGAGCGCGATGACTCCGGCGATGATCAGGGCCCAGAACAGCACCATGAACACCGCCATGGTGAACCAGCCGCCCCAGCCCCATCCGCCGTCGTACCACATCATGCCGATCACTTCCCTCGGCCAGTGGCCCTGTGCCTTCCAGGATGGTCCTGCACAGGCAGAGACACCGTGGGTCATAGTTCCTCGCGAGGGGGCCGGATGACCCAGCTCAAAGCGGTCACGGCTTCGCCACTCATGCGCCGATCCACGCGCCGACCGACGTCGATCCTGCAGAACGCCTAGGCGGTGATCCGGGCCGTCATGGAGGCGATCGCCCGTCGCGACGGCGACCACCCGCTGACCGTCGGCGGCTTCAGCATGGGCGGCCTGGTCACTCGTTATGCCCTCGCCAAAATCGAGGCCCTGGGCGTCGAGCACCAGACGCAGCTCTACTACTCCTGGGACAGTCCGCACACCGGCGCCTGGATCCCCATCGCCCTCCAGGCGTTCGCGCACTACACCAAGAAGCTCGACCCTCGCTTCTCGGACCAGATCAACAGCCCGGCCGCCCAGGAGTTGCTCTGGAAGCACATCGCGAACTGGGAGGACAAGCCCGCCACCAGTGAGCAGCGTCTTGAGTTCCTGCGCGCGCTGTAGGAAGTCGGCAACTGGCCCCGGTCGAGGCAGACCCGGCTGATCGCCCTCGCCAACGGTCCCGGCACCGGCGCCGGCAACGGCGTGGCTCCCGGGGCCGAAGCCGTCATCGACAGGGGGCCGGCCGTCACCGGCACCGAGCTGCGGGCCCAGTCCGAGGGCGACGAGCAACTGGTCGCCAAGCTCCGGGTGGTCACCGTCCGTGAGATCCGCACCAGCGGACTGCCCGACATCGACGGCGCGCCCGGCGGCACCCTCTACGGTTTCGGCATCCTCGCCGACGCGTTGAACGAGATCGCGGGTTTCGGCGTCGACAACCCGATCCGCGAGCACTGCTTCGTCCCGGCCGTCAGCGCCATCGCCCTACGGGAGCCGTCCACCCACGACAACCTCTACACCCCGATCAGCGATGAGGATCTGGACGAGACGCCCTTCCACGACGTCAAACTCGCCTCGCAGAACGATACGCACACCCTGATCACCGAGGAACTCTCCTCCTGGTTCCTGAACCAGCTGCCATAAACCCACTGCCGTCACCAGACATCAAGCCAACATGCCAAATCCGGACCCTGTTGCAGCCCACGGCGCCCGACACCGCGTCCGGTCCACAGTCAGAAAACGTCACAGGTCAGCGGTTTCCTGACCAGCAGTTACGCAGCTCCATTCCGCCGAACCTTGGTCCACGCCTGGTCCACACGCGCTGATCCACAACGCGACAGAGCCGGATCAAGGTGAGACAGGACCCATGCAGAAGGGGTGCCCCTCGATGAGGGGCACCCCTTCTGACCTGCACGTCTATGAACTCTGCGGAGGCGGTGGGATTTGAACCCACGGTGACATTGCTGCCACGACGGTTTTCAAGACCAGTCGGATTCACGCGGCCAGATAGCCTCTGACCTGCGCCTTAGATCCTCCCGGCTCCGCTCACAGCCCCTTCTTGGCCAGAGGATGGCCAAGAAGGGGCTGTGAGCGCTGAGGGCAGGGGCAATCACGCGCTCACGCCGGGAGCACGCCCGACGTTCTCGGCAACGAGACGGCTCGTGAAGCCTCGGGTTACAAGTCGCTCGTACGCTCGGACCACATCGTCGGGTACATCCTGCGAGATCATGAAGCCTTGAGCGGGGTAGATCAGCAGGCGTTGCAGTGATCCGACAAGCATGTCGATGACCAAGCGGGAGTCCCGGATCGAATCGACGTACTCCGGGAGCGTCATGGGCGTAGACGCGCTGACGAACTCGACGCCTGGCCACAGTTTCCGGGCCGTCGCGTAGGCGCGCCGTTCCTCGTATGGCTTGCTGACGAGAAGCACGGAGGACACCGCGACCCCGCGCTCTTCGAGAAGCGTGCGGGACAGGGTGATGTTCTGCCCGGTGTTCCGGGCGTGAGGCTCCACAAGGATGGCGTCCGCCGGAACGCCCAGTTCAAGCGCGCGGTCCCGGTAGTGCTCGGCTTCCCCGCGCGGCATGCGGTCCTGGGTGGTGCGGCTGGTCGCTCCCGTGAAGACAATCAGCGGCATCATGCCGCGCCGGTACAGGTCGACGGTGGTGTCTGCCACGCCCAGATCGTGACTGCCGAGACCGACGCCGACCGAACAGGGGCACGGCTCATGGTGCATCTGCTGGTAATCCCACAGAAGTTGAGTGTCTTCCCAGTCCTGTACAGAGATCACGGCGAGCCTTCCTTGTCCTGGTCACGGGCGGAATCGGGAACCTTGAACTCGTACTCCCACGCGAACCGGGAAGCTGAGTGGACGCCGACCGCGAACTCAACCACCGTGCCATCTGCCGTGTACGTGGTTCGGTGAAGCTCTACCACGGGTTCACCGACCGGAAGCTGTAGCAGCTTCACCTCTTCGGCCGTGGGGACGCGGGCGAACAGCCCCTCTTTCATGTGGTCAATCTCGTACCCCGCGTCATACAGGACCCTGTACCCGCCGCCGCGTCCGGCAGGCCCCGGCGTGGGGTCGACAATGCGCGTGCCCTCGACGTGTTCCGGCCGGTAGTAGCTGGTCAGGGTGTGCGTCGGCTGGGTGCCTTCCTTCACGAGGCGAGCGCGCGCGTACACCGCGGAGCCGACCGGCACGCCAAGCCCCTCAGCCACGAGAGCGCTCGCCTGGACACGGCTCACGGTCTGCGTCTGCTCGTTGCGCTTGTACGCGCGGCCCGACGCGACACGGTCAGCGATGAACGCAACCTCATCACCGTCACGCCATTTCGCTTTGTCGTACCGAGCGATGCCGAGCCGCTTGAGCGGGGTGCGTGGCCTCACGATGGTGCCGTGCCCGCGTGACGACGTCACAAGTCCCTCAGCCTCTAGCGCTTTGTACGCCTGATGGACGGTGGATTTGGAGCCTTCCCCAGCCTCAACAAGCTCTCTGATCTGAGGCAACTGCGCTCCGGATGCGTACTCGCCATTCCTGATTTGTTCCGCGAGTCGATCCGCAAGCTCACGCCACTTCGGTGCCACAGCCGAACTCCCTTCGATGCGTCCCAGTGAAACACAGTCCCAGGACTGTTGACAGTCCTGGGACTACGTGCCATCTTCTTCTCAGGCCGCTCGCAGTCCTAGGACAGCGAAGCGGAAGGGGAGACGTAGAAGTCCGTCGTCTTCACGGATCGATCGGTGTCATCGGCTAAGCCGCTGGTCTGACCCTCGGGCGCAGTCCCAGGGACCGGACCGGCGGGGATCCCGGTGATTGGGCTGCACCCGGTCCATGACAGGTAGCCATTCCAGGGAGATCGACTCAGCGAGTGACGACTGAGTGACGCGGTGACCGCGCGCCGTCCAAGGGAGGCGGAGCAAGGCGCAGTCGGGAGCCGCGAGACGACAGTGACGGGCTTCCCGTCACTCGTCATGCGGGCAGGGCACCGGCTGTGCGTCGGCGGCCTGCCCGCTTGATGAGGAATCAGAGCGGTCCCTCGGGGTGCGACCCGGGGGACCGCGTACAGACACCTGTGTTGGAGGCATCTGTAGTGCTGAGTCTGACAGATCAGGAGCGCGACGAGTTGTCGCGGAAGAACGCTGAGCAGAACAAGCGCAGCGAGGACAACGCCCGTGCGCGGGGTGGTCGTTGATGGCCGACACCGAGCACGGGAAGACCAAGCCGCCGCTTCCCGTCCGTCCCCCTCGCCCGCACCCGCACGCGGCCGGTCACCCGGCCGCGGGAGCTCCCGCGGAGGTGCGCTGATGGGGACCGACCCGGCCGCATGGCACCTGCAAGCCCACGCGGACGCATCGGCCGCCGACCTCGGCCAGCAGGACCCTGCCCCGAGTGCGGCTGAGCTGGCCTGGCAGCAGCAGGAGATCCGCACCGCCTACGAGGACGCTGCTCACCTGACCGAGCAGCCCCGGTAACACGCACCACCTACAGCCCCGGTATCCAGCCGTGAAGGGCGTCGGATCGAATCCGGCCCGGGGCACGCACCACCACCCGCCCGCAACCCGAGAGGAGCTGTACCGATGGCAGACGAGGACAAGAACTTGGAGCAAGAGCTACGGGAGATCCAGGAGGAGCAGCAGCTGTACGGCGGATGCAACAACTGCCAGGGAGAGCACTGCCCGGACTGCAACTGAGAACCCAGCCCCGGCATTCAGCCGTGAAGGGCGTCGGATCGAATCCGGCCCGGGGCACCGGCCGCCAACGCACGGCCCGCCGCACCATACGCGTGCGGCTTCCACTATCAACGGCGCGCACCCCCGGAGTAGCCGCTCCGGGGGTGCATCGGGCCGTCCCACTGTCTAAGGAGAAAACGACCCATGAACCACATCGTTGCTGTTCAGGCGGGTGTTACCGCCGATGAGTGCGACCGCGGGCCGATCGATTCGGATCGGTTCGTGCTGCTGTACACGATCTACAACGTGCGTCTGGTGCGCTACCTGCGGGCCCGGATGTCCACCGGCGAGTGGATGCATGCCGAGGGGGTGGCACAGGAAGTGTGGTCCACGGCTGCGGCGAGGCTGGACACCCTGCGGACGTCGGACGACAAGGCGTTCGGCTGGCTGTGCGAGATCGGCCGGCACGCGGTCGCCGACTACTACCTGCGCGAGCGCGGACACCGCGCCGCGGCACTCGACGCCCGGCTCGCCGTGCTGGACCGCACCCCGTCGAAGCTGGCCGAGCGGCGCATCCGCCGCGCCCGCAACAAGGTGCTGGTCGAGCGGGCTGCGCTGGCCGACCGTGCCGTCTCGGGGGAGGCGGCATGAGCGAGAGCCTGACGCTGGACGACCTGGCCGTGCCGCTGCGGGCGCTGCGGCTGCTGGCCGCTGACTTCGGGCACCTGCCCGCCCCGGACGTCGACCTGTCCCGTATCTACCCGGACCGGCTGATCCTGCGGTTCCACGAGGGGCTGTACGCGTTCGAGGCATGGCGGGAAGCCCTGGACGTGCCGCCGGAACAGGTGCTGCACCAGGTGCAGGGCGACGGGACAACGCGCGTGCTGAGGGCGTCGACCCGGTGCGCGGGCGCAGAGGTGCACCTGCAGGGCTACGCCGACGTGCCCGCCGCGGACGGGGGTGCGGCATGATGCCTTCCTGGCTTCCGGGCCTTCCTTCCGGGGCCTGGTCGTGGGTGGTGCCGCTGGCCGGTGCGGTGCTCGCGCTCGCGCTGGTGGTGTGGGCGGTGGGACGGCTGCGGAAGTCGTCGTGGCTGTCCGGGATCGGCCCGCAGGCTGTGGTCGCCCTCGGGGGCGTGGCGGTCAGTGTTCACGGTCTGTGGGGGTTCGCCACGCAGACCAGTGCGCTGCCGGCGGGGCTGGCGGTGGCGTTCATCGCGGTGTTCGACGCCGCGGAAATGACGCTGCTGGTCATGATGTACCGCGCGGCCGACCCCGAGACGGGGTGGACGCGGGAGCTGCGGCTCATGCACCGCACCGCGTGGATGCTGGTGTCGTTCTCCGCGGCGATGAACGCGGTGCACGCCCCGAACTGGTGGGCCCGGCCTGTTCTTGCGGCGGTGCCGGCGCTTGCGGCGTGGCTGATTGAGCTTCAGCTCCGCAGCAAGCTGCACCACGTCAAGCCCGGACAGGACGACGACGGCGGGCGTCCGGGTCCGGCCCGGCTGGTGGCGCTGCTGTGGCAGCACGCATGGGCGGAACTGTTCGCCCTGCTCGGCCTGGACGCCCGTACCTCGTCCTCGGCGATCGCGCGGGCCGCGCTGGTCCAGCGGGCCGCGCTGCGCGTCTACCGGCTGCGTCTGGCCCTGGACGCGGGCCGAACCCGCCGGGTGCGCCGCTGGCGCCGCAGGGCACAAAAGGCCCTGGACCGCGCGGACGTGGCCACCGACCGCACACAAGCGCTCGCGCTGGTGCGGCGTCTGGCTGCTCTGACCCGCGCGGATGAGGTCGCCACCCTCGACTACCGCACACCGGCCACGGTCCTCGCCCTGATCGAAGATCTCGCCGTGACCCCGGCGGTGGAGCGGCAGGAGGCATCCACTCTCGCGGACGAGGCCAACGCTGCGCGGCAGCGCGCGGAAGCCGCGCGGCAGGAAGCCGATCGTGCGCGGCAGGAAGCGGAGAACGCGCGGCAGCGCGCGGCAGACGAACTCACTGCCGCGCGGGAGGAACTGGACCGGGTCCGCCGGGAACAGACCCGACTGCTGGAACAGGGCGACGACGCCGACGGGCGCGTGGCGGCTGCGCGGGAGCAGGAGGAAGCCGCGCGGCAGCGCGCGGACGGCGCGCGGAAGGATGAGCAGGCCGCGCGGCAGCGCGCGGGAGAGCTGGTCCAGCAGGCTGAGCAGCAGGTGACCGCCAAGCGTCAGCAGCTCGACGCTCTCACCGTCCAGGCGCAGCAGGCGCAAGCCGCCCGCCAGTCCCACGCGGACGCGTTGCAGCAGCTCAACGGGCAGATCACCGAAGCGAAGATGCTGTACGAGCGGCTGTGCGGCGACCTCGCCGCCCTGAACCCGCAGGCCCCCGAGCAGGCCGCAGACGGCTCGGAGACGGTGTGGAAGTCACCCGCCAAGCAGGAGGGCTGGACGTACTACCGCACCGCCCTCACTGCCCCTGGCGGGCAGGAGCCGACCGCGGCGCAGCTGGCTGAGCGGTTCGGGGTGGACCCCGGAAACGCGCGGAACTGGCTGCGGGACTTCCGTGCCGCGCGCGCCGCGCAACTCGCCGCGCGCCAACCGCGCACCGCCACCCTTGAAGGAGCTTCCGCATGATCGCCGTCGTCCGCATACGCACCCTGCGCGCCCTGCGTACCGGCCTCTCCGAGGCGGAAGCAGGGACCGCCGCCGCGCGCGCCGAGTCCGAGCAGCACCGTAAGGAAGGCGAGATCGCCACCGACTCCGCGATCCGCGCGGAGATCGCCCTGGAGGAACTGCGCGCCGCACTCGCCCGCACCACGGCCGACGCCGCCCGGCTCGAAGGCGAGCTGGAGACTTTGCGCGCCCAGTCCCTGCTCGACACCGAGGACCGGCAGGCGCTGCGGACGCTGCTGCGCATCACCCGCAAGCAGAACGCTCGGGCCGATCGTGTCTACGTCCTCTACCGCTTCGGGGAACTGCACAGCGTGCACGCCGCCCGGGACGCGGCGGAGATCGCGGCCGAGGCCGAGGGCGCTCCCCGAGACGGGTGGACCTCGCCCACCACATGCTGCGCGACCCCGCCCCCGGCCTCCGAGGTCCCGTGGCGCATCCAGCCGCTCCCCCTCGGGGGCACCAAGGCGTGAGCGCGCTCCCGGTCTACCGGTGGCGCCTCGCACCCAAGGGCTACGCCACTCGCCGACAACTCCGCGCGCTCGGGCTGCGGCCGGGCGGTCAGGATGTGGTCGCGCAGCTCGAACGCCCGCGCCGCCGCCGCGGCCCGCTGGTCGCCTACCTCTACCGCATCGATCTGGCGCTGCCCGTCCGGCCGATGACGCCGGCCAAGCGGGAGGCGCTCGCCAAGGCGAACACCGCCCGCCGCACTTGCCCGCAGTGCCGCACCGACGCCGGTTACGTCATCCCAGCCTCGCTCGGGGTGTGCGTGCCGTGCGCCTGCCCCGAGCAGGCCGCGGCCTGACCTGCACAGCACTTCTCTCCCACCTCTCCTTCTCTGTCCAAGGAGTCTGGCTGTGTCCAGTCGTACCCGAACCCGCGGCATGAAGTCGGCCGCGGGCATCCACACCGTCCGCCTGCCGCGCCAGCGCGGACGCCGCTCTGCTCAGCCGTTCATCGTCGTCGTCCCCGAACAGCCCTCCCTGACCCGCGAAGCCCTCAGCTTCCTCGGGCGGATGCTGTGGCGCTTCCGCGGTGCACTCGCCCCGACGGGCCTGGCACTGCTCGCGTTCGTCGGGACCGCGGTCCTGCACTCGATCGCCTGGTGGTCCGGCCTGATCCTGGCCGTCGCCGCGGCCGGCCCGGGGATGTGGCTGGGCTCCGTGCAGTACCGGCGCCCGAGCAAGGGCAGCACGCTGCGGCTGCGGATCGCCACCGCCGTGGGCGCCACGTTCGTACTCGGCTGGGTCGCCCTGGCCGCCGGGTTCGGCCCGCTGGCCGGACCGCTGGCCCAGATCTGGCTCACGGGCCTGATCGTCGCGCAGTGCGCCTGGTTCTTCGTCCGCCGCTCGCTCTGACCCGAAGGGAACCCAACCGATGGCATCCACCCCTACCGCTCCCGCCTCCGGAGCCAACGGCTCCCAGGCCAAGGCCAACACCAAGAACTTCGGCGCGTCGTTCGCGCCCGGCTTCACCATCAACGTCAACGCCAACAAGACCAACAACGGCGTACCCACCGTCGCCAACAGCGCCAACGGCTCCGGCACCAACGGCCGGGGCGGCGCCGAAGGGCTGCTGCCGGAGCCGGACTTCTCCTCTCCGGCGCGGGTGCGCGAGTACTGCAACAGCCTGCGGGCGGCCGGCGTGACGCTGTCCTTCCAGGTCGCAATGGGCGCCGAGATCATGAAGGGCGTCCTCGCGGCCGTCCCGGACCCGGAAGGGCGGCCGTTCGGCTCCCGGGCCCGTGCGGCGAAGGTGGCCCGCAAGATGCAGCGCTCTGCCGACGCGCTCCGCGATGCGGCGAAGAACGCCGCCGCCTGCTACTCCGCCTTCCAGCAGGAGTACGAGGGAGAGATCAACCGAGTCCGCCACCGTGCCCGCCGACCGCAGCAGCCGGTCATCAACTGGGCTGAGCAGTAAGGGAGGTTGCACCATGGCCCGTGGACAGAACCGGGTGACCGCGTACTACCCGGACGGCATGACCGGCTATCTGGCCCAGCAGCAAGGCGGACCGGACGGCGCAAGCATCGGCGCCTACCTGCTGCACCGCGCCAAGCCCCATCTGCCGCCGTGGCTCGCGTGGGCGGGCACCGGCGCGGCCGGGGCCCTGGGGAACTGGCGGTGGGCCGACAGCGCCGCCGCCGGCGTCGGCCTCACCCTCGCCTCTGTCGCCCTGACGGGGGTCACGTGGTGGGCGGGGAAGTCGACCAGCCAGCAGCGGCGCCTGCACTCGGCTATCACCGTGGCCGCGGGCTCCGCCTGGCTGACAGCCGCCTGCCTCGCGGGCCCCACTGCCGGTCCGGTTGGCGACCTGTACCTGATGGGCGGCCCGGCACTCGCGCTGTCGTGGAACGTCCGCATGGTCCTGCGGCAGAACACCGACGCCACCGGCGAGGGCACCGACAAGGGCCTGCTGGAGAAGGTCGGTCTGGCCCGTGCTCAGCTCGGGGCGGCGAAGGTGGAGCCCAACCGGGTCACCGCCCCGCTCGCCGTCGAGGCCGGCGAGCAGACCAACGACGACGTGACCAAGAGCCTCGGGCGGATCGCGTCCGCCCTGGACCTGCCCACGTCCGCCGTCCGCTACAACCCCGACCCCTCCTCCAGCCGCCGCGGCGAACTCGTCATCGTCCCGGAGGACATGCTGGCTGAGGTGGTGGAGTGGGAGAGGCCGTCGAACCTGGGCGGCTCGATCGCCGAACCCCTGGTCATCGGCCGCTACGACGACGGCTCCCCGCTGCTGCTGTGGCTGCCCGGCGACCCGGACGCCGGCCGCAACTCCACCCACGTGCTCGTCGCGGGCGGAACCGGATCCGGCAAGGGCGAGACCGCCCTGAACCTGCAAACGGAGATCCTCTCCCGCCGGGACGTCATCGTCTGGTTCTCCGACCCCAAGGCGTTCCAGGACTTCCGCCCCCTGCTGCCCGGCCTGGACTGGGCGGTCGAGGGCGGGACCCCGACGGAGGTCATGGTGGCCGCCGTCGAAGCCGTCATCCCGGCCCGCACGCGGTGGCTGGGCTCCCACGGCTACCGCCAGTGGCTGCCGGAGGTCGCGCAGCAGCAGACCAGCGGCAAGCACACCTGCCGCCCCGACGGCCGGCCGTGCGGCTGCCCCGGGATGCCGTTCCTGGTCACCTGGTTCGAGGAAGCCGCGAACACCCTGCGCAAGATGGGCGACGACGCGTTCACCGGCATCGCGCAGGAAGCCCGGTCCGCCGGCGTCTCGCTGATCGTGTCGCTTCAGCGGCCGTCCTACGACCAGATGTCCACCAGCACCCGCGCCTCCCTCCCCTCCGTCATCGCGCTGGGCTGCGACCCGCGCGATGAGGGGTTCGTGCTGCCGGACGAGGTCCTGGCCGCGGGCGCGCACCCGGGGGCGTGGGGCAACCGGCGGCCCGGCTACTGCTACACCGTCGCCCCCGGCATCCCCGAGGACCGGTACCCCTCCCCGGGCCGCACCTTCCGCTTCAGCCACCGCGCCACACCGGGCATGGAGGTGCTGGCCCAGTGGGCGCAGCGCAACGGCGCCACCGCCGACCCCGTCACTTCCGGCGCCGCCTCCGCCGTGGCCGGCCGCGCCTACACCGGCCGCGATGCGGGCAGCACCGAGCAGCCCGCGCCGCTGCACGCGGCGAAGGACCAGGAGGACAGTGAGATGACGGACAACGGCCTTCTGGTCGATCCCGAGGACGCCGGCATCGACCCCGAAGTCGAACTCCCCAACGCCGAACAGGGCGACGACACCCCGATCTTCGGACAGGAGACCGGCCGCAAGCCCTCCCCCGAAGAGGCACGCCGCCTCTTCGCCCAGGCGCTGGAGGAGTTCGAGTCCAACGGCCGCATGATCGTGGGCCCGAAAGACTTCATGGACTGGTGCGACCAGCACAGCCTCTCCCGCCCGTGGGTGTCCGCACGGCTGAAGGAGGCCGCCGAAGACGGCCGCCTGGAGGCAACGAACACCACCGGCCGGTGGCGCATCATCCCCGCTCTGACGGCCGCCTGACACCTGACACCGTCACAGTCGCCTGACACCCAAACCCCTAGGCAAACCCAGTGTCAGAACCACGTGACGCCCCCCGCGTGACACGCCTGACACCCGCTTCACACCCGCACGCGGGCCCGCCCACGCACACGCCGGCGCGGGCCCGCGCCGCACTCGGAGGAACGCGCCATGACCCGCCCCGAGCACGCACCCGAACCAATCCCCCCGAACCCACGCCTGACCGACGACGAAGCCGCCGCCGAAGCCGCGCGGATCATCGCCGACGCCTACCGGCCCGTGCCCGAGACGCCGACCGCGCACCGCGACGACACCCCGGTGCCCGCCTACGGCAGCGCCCCGCCCGTCGCCCAGCCCGGACGGCCCCCGATGAGCCAGGGCGCCACCGACGCGAGCGTGCTCATGCTCGCCGGCGGCGCCACCACCGCCATGGTCGGCGGTACCGCGGCCGTGCTCATGTACGTGTCCCAGTACGCCGACCCGATCGTCTGCGCGATCGTCTTCGGCGCCCCGACCGCCCTCCTGCTCGCCCTTGCCAAGCTCGCCAAACGCGCCAAGCCCGCCCCCGAGATCCACCAGCACTACGAGGGACCCGTCTACCAGGACCAGCGCAACGTACACAGCCGCACGACCGGCGTGTGGGCCAAAACCAACAACCAGCAGCGCTAGGGCGGCCGTTCTGTGACCGCCCCGCCGAACGCGAAGCGGCTACGTATCCACCCGATGAAGTGGAAAGCCGCCTGCGCCTACATCGAAACTCATCATCGCCACCACGACCCGCCGCAAGGCCATCAGTTCTCCCTCGGGGTCCACACCGATGACGGCGCCCTGGTTGGCGTGGCCATCGTGGGCCGTCCCGTCAACCGCCATCTCGACAACGGGCTGACCATCGAGGTCACCCGCGTCGCCACCAACGGCACCCCGAACGCCTGCTCCGCCCTGTACGCAGCTGCATGGCGCACCGCCCGCAGCGCGGGCTACCGCCGCGCCATCACCTACACCCAAGACGGCGAAAGCGGCGCAAGCCTGCGCGCCGCGGGCTGGCGAAAGGTCACTGACCTGCCCGCCCGCCCTGGCTGGGACACCCCCAACCGTCCCCGCCGCACGCTCGGCACCGAAAACGTAGCCCGCGCCCTGTGGGAGATCACCACCCACAACGCACCGCCCTTGCCCGAACCGTGTGACGAAACCCGTGACGAAACCCCCACCACCCGCGGACGCCGCAAGCGCTGCCCGGAGTGCAAAGGACCGATCACGGCAGCTGCCACCGGACGACCCCCGCTCCGCTGCTCGCCCGCATGCCGACAACGCGCCTACCGGCGTCGAACCCAGAACCGAGCGGAAGGAACTGCATGAGCCCCCACGCCCTGCCCCGACTCCGTATCCACGTCGACGGCTGTCCGCGCCGCGCACTGGTCCTCACCGACACCCCCCGCCCCGACTGCGCCGACTGCCGTGGGGAGGGCGGCTTCGAGTACGACTACGGCGACCACAACGGCGAATACGCCGGTACCGAATGGGACCCCTGCGACTGCTGGAACGAAAACCGCCGCTGGACCCTGCTCCCCCTCCCGCACCGCCCCCGATGGCTACGCCGCCGCAACACCGGCCGCGACCCGTGGGCCCCCGACGGCTACAGCAACGAACCACCCTTCTAGCTACGCCAAGGGCGGCCCCCACCTCACGCCAATGACGCGGGGCCGCCCTTGCCCACCAGCACCGTTCAGGGAACTGGAGACCTCCAGCATGACCCATGACCCCCGATCCGCGCTGCTGTCGGCAGCGCTGGACGCCGCCGAACACGGCTGGCACGTCTTCCCCCTCCGCCCCGACACCAAGCGGCCCGCCCTGCACGGGGAAGCCGCCTGCCCCCGCACCGGCCCCTGTACAGGTGGACACCGGAAGTGGGAGCAGCGCGCCACCACCGCCCCCGACCGCATCCGCGCCGCCTGGTCGCGGGCCCCGTACAACGTCGGCATCGCCACCGGTCCGTCCGGACTGCTGGTCATCGACCTGGACACGCCAGAGCACAAAGGCAGTTCGGACGCGCCTGACGGCGCGGCAACCTTCGGGGCGCTCTGCGAGCGCGCCGGACATGCCGTCCCCGCCACCTACCGCACCCGGACCGCAAGCGGCGGACAACACCTCTACTTCACCGCCCCCGACGGCATCCGGCTGTCCAACACCGCCGGGACCGTTGCCGATTCGGTCGACACCCGCGCATGGGGCGGCTACGTCGTCGCAGCGGGCAGCATCACCCCCGCCGGACCCTACGAAGCCCTGAGCGGCCCCGAGACCGCCTCACTGCCCGCCTGGCTGCAATGCATCCTGCAACCCGCCCCCAAGCCGTCTCAGGCGCCCTCAACGGCCATCCCGGGGCAATCCCGCCGATATGCGGATGTGGCACTCGCCAGTGAGACCCGGAATGTCGCCACGGCCCAAGTCGGCGGCAGGGAAGCCGCGTTGTTCCGGGCCGCGCGCGCTCTGGGACGGTTCGTCGCGTGGGGCGACCTCCCCCGGCACGTGGTCGAGCAGGCTCTTCAGGCGGGGGGCGAGGCGGCCGGACTGTCCGCGTCCGAGTGCCGCTCCACCATCCGCAGCGCCCTCAGCTGGTCCATCACACACAACCAGCGCAGGCGGGGGGCGGCATGAACCCCCGTCCCCGCCCCCCACTGAAGAGCATCACCACCACCCCGACAGACCCCCGCGCCGCCGGACCGGGCACGCCCCCGCCGGTTGTGGGCGGACCGAAGGATGCCGCCCGCAAGGGCGTCCGAACTGTCCTTCGTTCTGACCCGCAGCAGGGAGACGGCCGGCACCCCGTCGCGTGGCTGCACATCCGCGCACCACGCGGCACAACCCCTACCGCCACATCCACGTGCGCGTGCAGCCGGGACCAAAGCGCCGTCGGCCACAAGCGCGTGCTGGCCCTGATCGCCGACCACACCG
Source organism: Streptomyces sp. NPDC004752 (assembly GCF_053601275.1). NCBI lineage: Bacteria > Bacillati > Actinomycetota > Actinomycetes > Kitasatosporales > Streptomycetaceae > Streptomyces > Streptomyces sp. NPDC004752. The sequence continues at coordinate 21,977 of NZ_JBSGBN010000087.1, forward strand.
CCCACCGCGACGCCTGCCCGCTCCGCAACCCCCAGGAAGGAAGGGCTGCCGCATGACCCCCACCATCGACGGGGCCGCACTGCTCAACGAGGTGGAAGCCTTCCACCGCCGGTTCAACGTCTTCCCCACCGAAGCCGCCTACGTCGCCGTCGCGTTGTGGGACGCCCACGCCCACCTGCTCGACTGCTTCGACTCCACCCCCCGTCTCGCCTTCCTCTCCCCGGAACCCGGCTCCGGGAAGTCCCGGGCACTGGAGATCGTAGAGACGCTGGTCCCACAGCCCATGACGGCCGTCAACGCGTCCGCCGCAGCCCTGTTCCGGTCCGTGTCCAACCCCAGCGGCCGACCGACGATCCTGTTCGATGAGATTGACACGATCTTCGGCCCGAAGGCGGGGGACAACGAGGAACTGCGCGGGTTCCTGAACGCCGGTCACCGACGCACCGGGGTCACCTACCGGTGCATCGGCGACGGCGGCAACCAGAGCGTGCAGGCGTTCCCCTCGTACTGCGCGGTCGCGGTCGCCGGACTCGGCTCCCTGCCCGACACGATCATGACCCGTTCCGTCGTCATCCGCATGCGCCGACGGGCCCGCAACGAACGCGTGGAAGCCTTCCGGGCCCGCGTCCATGAAGCCGAGGGACACAAGCTCCGTGACCGCCTCGCGCAGTGGGCGGAAGGCGCCCGGGGGTTCGTCATGGGGGCGTGGCCGGACATGCCCGACGGAGTCACCGACCGGCCCGCCGACGTGTGGGAACCCCTGCTCGCCATCGCCGACGCGGCCGGAGGGGACTGGCCGGAGCGGGCGCGGGAAGCGTGCGTGACGCTGGTCACCGCCTCCAAGACCAACGACAGGGGCAGCCTGGGCGTCCGGCTGCTGACCGACCTGCGCGATCACGTCATGGTCGGTATCGACCGGCTTCCCACCGTCGCCATCCTGGACCGGCTGAACTCCCTGGACGACGCCCCGTGGGCCGATCTGCACGGCAAGCCGCTCGACAACCGGCGCCTGTCCCGGATGCTCGCCGAGTACATGACGGCCGACAACGAGCCGATCGCTTCCCGCAACATCAAGACCGCCGGGAGCGTCCTCAAGGGCTACCACGCCGCCGATCTGCACGACGCATGGGCCCGCTACTGCCCCCCACCCCCGGAAAGTCCGCTACCTCCGCTACCCGGCACCGAAAACGTGGCCTGACCTGCGCTAACGCGGTAGCGGCAACCGGCCCCGGTTGCCGCTACCGAGCCGCTACCCATCCGCTACCGCTACCCCTTCCCGCTACCTCCAACAGGCCCCTGACCTGCACGGTAGCGGCGGTAGCGGAAGTAGCGGCCCTCAGAAGGGGGCCGACGGGCCCCCGCTCCTCACCCCGAGAAGGAGTTGCCGTCTTGGCAGGCACCGAGAAGCTCAAACTCTGCGAAGTCCTCAGTGAGATCAAGATGAGCCGCGCCGCGTTCTACCGCATGCGCGCCCGTGGCAAGGCTCCGAAGCTCATCAAGCTGTCGAACGGGCAACTCCGTTGCCGTCGCAGTGACCTCGACGCCTGGTGGGCCAAGCACGAGATGTCCGCCTGAACCACCACCGCCCCGAAGGGACCCCGCTGTTCGGCGGGGTCCCTTCCCCTTGAAGGAGAGCAATGCACAGCTATGACGTGCGCGTTTGGAGCGTCCGGAAGCGTTCGAGCAAGGCCGCCCCGTTCCAACTGCGGTGGGTGGTCGACGGCGAGGAGTTCCAGGAGAAGTTCGCGACCAAGACGCTCGCGGACGCTCGGCGTGCGGAGCTGCTGACGGCGACGCGCAAGGGGGAGCCGTTCGATACGGAGACCGGTCTCCCTGTGTCCGAGGTGCGCGAGCGGAATCGTACGAGCTGGTACGCCCACGCTCGCGCGCACGCCGCCCGGAAGTGGCCGACCGCGGCAGCGAAGCACCGCGCGAGCATCGCGGAGAGCCTGACCATCGCCACGATGGCTCTGTGCCCGGCGGAGAAGGGGCGCCCGGCTGACGACGTCTTGCGCCGCGCCCTCTACCAGTGGGGATTCAACGCCGGACGGCACGACCAGGAACCGCCGGAAGCTGAGGCCAAGGCACTGGCGTGGGTCGAGCGCAACACCCCGGCCGTGGTCGACCTGGACAGCGCCAAGCGCGTGCGCACGGTGCTGGAGTACCTGGCCAAGCGCCAAGACGGGAAGTCAGCCGCTGCGAACACGTTCCGGCGTCGCCGGGCAGTGCTGAGCAACTGCCTGCGCCTGGCCGTGGAACACGAGTTGCTGCCCGGCAACCCGCTGCACCGCGTGCACTGGGAGACCCCCAAGGCAGTGGAAGAACTGGACGTGCGCAGCGTCGCCACCCCAGCACAAGCGCGGGCCCTGCTCGATGCGGTCCGCGTCCAGGGTCCCCGCGGTGCCCACCTGGTCGCCTTCTTCGCCTGCATCTACTACGCCGCGATGCGGCCTGAAGAAGTGTCCATGCTGAGCGCCGACCAGTGCGACCTTCCCGCCGAAGGGTGGGGACGGCTCCTGCTCGCCGGCGCCCGGCCGCAAGTGGGCTCCGCATGGACGGATGACGGCAAGCCCTACGAGGAACGGCAGTTGAAGCACCGGGCCCGCCGGGCGATTCGGCCGGTACCCATCCCGCCGGTACTGGTCGCCATCCTGCGCGCCCACCTCGACGCGGTCGGCACGACGGCCGAGGGGCGGTTGTTCAGCGCGGTACGAGGGGGCCCAGTCCGGTCGCAGGAGTACGGCGCGGTATGGAAGGAAGCGCGCAGGAAGGCGCTCACCGCGGCGCAGGTGGCCTCCCCGCTTGCGGCCATCCCGTACGACCTGCGGCATGCATGCGTGTCGTTCTGGCTCCGCTCCGGGGTGAGCCTGGCCGAGACCGCCCGCCGCGCGGGTCAGAGCGTCGCCGTCCTCCAGCGCTACTACGCCAAGGTGCTGGACGGCGAGGAAGCCAAGATGAACGCGCTGATCGAGCAAGGGTTGGCGGAGCACGAGAGGCAGGCCGAGGGGCCCTGATCCCTGGCCGCAGGTTGGCCGCACACGCTGGTCAGAAGCGGGATACCGCCGGATCAGGGTGAGACAGGGTGCACGAAGAAGGGGCGCCCCTCGATGAGGGGCACCCCTTCTGACCAGCACCTCTATGACCTGTGCGGAGGCGGTGGGATTTGAACCCACGGTGACATCGCTGCCACGACGGTTTTCAAGACCGTTCCCTTCGGCCGCTCGGGCACGCCTCCCCGCGCTGCACGGTGGGCAGCGCGGGAACAAGACTAACCGGTCGGCACACGCGCGTGGGGTCAGCTGTCGCCCTCGCGGGAGCCGAGGGTGAGTTGGACCGTGTGCTCCTGGCCGCCCCGCTGGTAGGTGACGGTGACCTTGTCGCCGGGCTTGTGGGTCCAGATCTCGCCGATCAGGGTCGGGCCGCTGTCGATCACCCTGTCGTCCAGCTTGGTGATGACGTCGCCCGGCTTGAGCCCCGCCTGGTCCGCGGGACCGCCCGACTCGACCGCGGCTGCGCCGGCGGCGGTCGACTCGCTGATCTTCGCGCCGCCCGTGGAGTCCTCCAGGGAGACGGACGCGCCGATCTTCGCGTAGACCGGCTTGCCGGTCTTGATCAGCTGCTGGGCCACGTACTTGGCCTGGTTGATCGGGATGGCGAAGCCGAGGCCGATGGAGCCGGACTGGCCGGAGCCGCCCAGTCCGCCGCCGCTGCTGGACTGGATCGCGGAGTTGATGCCGATGACCGCGCCGCCGGCGTCCAGCAGCGGGCCACCGGAGTTGCCCGGGTTGATGGACGCATCGGTCTGCAGGGCGCTCATGTAGGACGCCTTGCTGCTGGCGCTGCCGTCGCTGGAGGCGACCGGGCGGTTCTTGGCGCTGATGATGCCGGTCGTCACCGTGTTGGACAGTCCGAAGGGCGCGCCGATCGCAATCGTCTCGTCGCCGACGGCCACCTTGTCGGAGTCGCCGAGGGCGAGCGGCTTGAGGTCGGACGGGGCGTTCTTGAGCTTGATGACGGCGACGTCGTAGCCCTGGGCGTGGCCGACGACCTCGGCGTCGTACTTCTTTCCGCTCGGGAACGTGGCGGTCAGCTTGCCGCCGTCGACGGCCTCCGCCACCACGTGGTTGTTGGTGAGGATGTGGCCCTGGGTGTCGAAGACGAATCCGGTGCCCGTGCCGCCCTGGCCGCTGCTGCCCTCCGCCTCGATGGTGACGGTGCTGGGCAGTGCCTGCTGCGCGACGGCCGCGATCGTGCCCGGGGAGCGCTTGACCTGCGAGGCGCTGCCGTTGTCGGAGGCCGAGACGGTGGTGGAGCCGGCGCTGTCGTTGTTCTTGGCCAGGGTGTAACCCAGTCCGCCGCCCAGTCCGCCCGCGACCAGCGCGGCCACCAGGACCGCGGCGACCAGTCCGCCGCGTCCGCTGCGCGGCTTGGGGGCGGGCTGCTGCCACGACGATCCCCAGCCGAAGCCCGCGCCCGCGCCGCCGTCCGCGTAGGTGGGCGTGGCGGGCGGCGGGGGCGGCCAGGAGCCGCCCGGGGCGGAGCCGGCGGCCGACGGTCCGTCGGACGGGCCCGCCGTGGCATACGCAGTCGGCACCCCGTCATGCTCCGGCGCGCCGGGGGCGCCCGGGGGCACCGGCGGCATCGGAGCCGTCGGCGTACTCCCCTCGGGCGGGGCTGCCTGGGGGGAAGCAGCGGGAGATGCCACCGGCACGGGGGGTGCGGACGGGGCCGGGGGGACCGTGGTGCCCTCGTTCTCGGTGCTCACAGCTCTTCTCCTCGATCCACGGCTGTTGTTCTCGGTCGCACTCGGTCACGCGCATTCACGATTGTTCACGGTCCGGCGCGATGCAGCTGTGCAGGTGCTTTTGTCTGATGTCAGCTTTTCCCATGGGCCGTCAGAGCACCATAAGCGGTGGCTGTGGGTCCGAGGCCACCCTTTATATAGGTCTTTTCTGACAAAATTTCCATTCTGGAGCGAAGTGGGCGCCGCCGTTTCGCTTCCCATACGCGCCCGCACCGCCGCGCGTACCTCCTCACGATGGGACCATGGCGCGGTGACCCACGCACCACAGCACCACATCCAGGTCGTCGCCCACCGGGGGGCCTCCGAGGACGCCCCCGAGCACACCCTCGCCGCCTACAAGAAGGCGATCGAGGACGGCGCGGACGCCCTCGAGTGCGACGTACGGATGACCGCGGACGGCCACCTCGTCTGCGTCCACGACCGGCGGGTCAACCGTACGTCCAACGGGCGCGGGGCGGTGTCGGCTCTGGAACTGTCCGAACTGGCCGCTCTGGACTTCGGCTCCCGGCGGACCCGCGAGACCTGGCGCGGCCGGGACGAGGAGCCCGACTGGGAATACCGCCCGGAGGACCGCGCGGACACCTCCGTGCTCACCCTGGAGCGGCTGCTCGAACTGGTCACGGGCGCCGGACGGCGGGTGGAGCTGGCCATCGAGACCAAGCACCCCACCCGCTGGGCCGGGCAGGTGGAGGAACGGCTGCTGGTGCTCCTGAAGCGGTTCGGGCTCGACTCCCCGGCCGCCGCCGAGGCTTCGCAGGTGCGGATCATGAGTTTCTCGGCGCGCTCGCTGCACCGGGTGCGGGCGGCCTCTTCGACGCTGCCGACGGTGTACCTGATGCAGTTCGTCTCACCCCGGCTGCGCGACGGGCGGCTGCCCGCCGGCGTCCGGATCGCGGGACCCTCGATCCGGATCGTGCGCACTCACCCGGCGTACATCGAGCGGCTGAAACGGGCCGGTCACCAGGTGCATGTGTGGACCGTGAACGAGCCCGAGGACATCGACCTCTGCGTCGAACTGGGCGTCGACGCCATCATCACCAACCGCCCCCGCGCGGTGCTGCACCGACTCGGCCGGTGACGCCCCCGGCAGAGTGCGCCTGTGCGCGCCGATGACTCGAAGAGTCTGAAGAGTCTTATGAAGAGTCACGTAAGGACCGGTTCACACCCCTTGACCCCGTCCGCACCCCTCAAGCATGCTCCTTTCTCGGCCACAGAATCGAAATCAAGCCACGCCTTCATCACTCCGTCACGGGGAGTGCCCCGGCGCGCTCGGTCCGTATTCGATCGTTGCGAATGCATCACCGGCCGCGGGTTGACCAGTTTCCGGTACAGGCCATTGGGGCATCCACACCGTGGCGTGGGGCGAAGGAGGTCTCGGGGGTGGCGTTGGTGGTGGCACAGGAAGTGCCCACGTCGTCGAGCATGGCCGTATCCCATGGCCCTGCGGGCGTGGGGGAAGCAAGACACCGGATGCGCGATCAGTTGAGCAGCGGTGGCGTATCGGAATCGGTCATCGACGACGCCGTACTGATCCTTTCCGAACTTTTGAGCAACGCCTGCAAACACGGGCGTCCACTGGGTGAGGCGTCGGCCGGGGACGGGGACGTCCGGGCCGCGTGGCGCGTGGACCCGCGCGGTCGGCTCATCGTCGAGGTCACGGACGGCGGCGGTCCCACCCGCCCGGCTCCGGCCACCCCGTCGGTCACCGCGCACGGCGGTCGCGGGCTCAACATCATCACGGCACTGGCCGACGACTGGGGCGTACGGGACGACACCCGGGGCGAGGTCACCGTGTGGGTCGTCGTCCACGCGGACGTGCACGATCCGGACGCCGGGCGCCGCCTGGAAGGCTTCGCCGCGCGGGTCGCGGCACCGGTCGTCTCCGGACTCCCCGACCTCGGCTTCGTGGACGACTTCGACGACGTGGACTGAGCTCCCGGGCCATCGGTCCCGTTCGCAAGCCGTCCATTCGCATCGCAAGCCGCACATTCGCCAGTCGTCCGTTCGCAAGCCGCCGGCGCACAAGCCGTCGGTTCCCAGGCCGCAGGTTGCCGGGCTCCCGCGGCGCAGGTTGCCAGGTTCCCAGGCCGCAGATTGCCGGGTCGCCCGTTGCCGGGCGCGGTGCGCAGTGCTCGGCAGGTGTCACTGCGCCGACCGTGCTGCCGCGTTGTCCACAGGTCCCGGTCGGCCGCGGCGTAAACGGCTAGGCTCCGCCCGTACGAGATGAGCCGTAACCGGGAGACACCCACCATGGCCAAAAAGCGACCCCAGACGAAGGCCAAGCACCCGCAGACCACGGGCGGAGTCGGCGCCGAAGGCGCTGAAGGACACGTTCCGGTTGTCGGTGCCCGCGAGCCCTGCCCCTGCGGCAGCGGCCGCCGCTACAAGGCGTGCCACGGCCGGGCCGCCGCGCACGCCGCTACCGAGCTGGTGCAGCGGCCCTTCGAGGGTCTGCCCGGCGAGTGCGACTGGGTGGCGCTGCGCGAGCTGGTGCCCGCCGCCACCGTCGAGCTGACCCTGAAGGACGGCCTGCCCGAGGGCGTCCCGTCGGTCACGCTGGCGACGGTGCTGCCGATGGCCTGGCCGGCCCTGCGCCGCGACGACGGCTCGGTGCTGCTCGGCCTGCAGAACGACACGGCGTCCGGCGACATCAGCCGCGATCTCGCCGACACCCTCCAGCAGGCCCTCGGCGCCGAGCCGGGCACGCCCGTCCAGGGCCGCCGCGCCCCGGCCGACGGGCCGCGGCTGCAGGAGTTCCTCGACCCCGAAGGCGGCTTCGAGCCAGTTGTGCACAGCGGCTTCGAGTTCTGGGTCCCGGACCCGGAGAACACCACTCCGGACGTGGCCGCCTCCCTGGAGCGGGCCAACGCCGCCGCCGTGCCCACGGTGAAGCTGGCCGGTGTGGACGCCGCGTACTGGTGCGAGACGCCGGAGAAGAACCACCTGCGCTGGGTCATGCCGCACCCGGAGGAGCGACTTCTGGACGCCCTCGCCCGGCTGCACGCGGCGGGCCGCTCAAGCCTCGGCGAGGGCACCCGCCTGGTCGGTTCCTTCCGTGCTCACGGGCTCACCGTGCCGGTCTGGGACCTGCCGAGCACGGTCTTTGCCGAGGATGTGGAGAAGCCGGCCGCCGAGTTCGCCGAGCGGCTCGCCGCCGCCCTGGCCACCGACGCACCGCTCACCGCCGACGAGCGTCGCGCGCGCGGGGGCCTGACCAACCGGCAGGTCACCCTCAGTTGAGGCACCGGGCCGCACCGGTGTGCGGCTGACCGGTCGGTCGGCCGCACAGCGGATCGCAGCATCGGGTGACTCCTGTCACAACTCCCCGTCGCGACAGGGAAATCGGTGTCCGAATAGCCAAGACGGAATTTGCGAACCGCCGATCTCTTGTTACCGTTCCAGTAGCCCGGTTGCTGGTGCATCCCCCGTCGCCAGCAACCGGGTCTTTCCATGTGCGGCTCCATGTGCGGCTCCATGTGCGGCTCCATGTGCGGCTCCATGTGCGGCTCCATGTGCGGCTCCATGTGCGGCTCCGTGCACAGCTCGATGGACGGCACGCTGTACGGAACGCACCCATTCGTCAACTTCCGTCGGACAGACCAGAGTTGCTGCCCGAGCGCAGCAGCAGCGGCCCCTGTTCCCGGCGGGCCGAGAACTCGGTGACCGCGGTGTATCCGTCCAGGACGTCCCGGGTGCGCTCGCGCGGTGTCTCACAGGTGTCGGGCGTGTCGTCGGCGCCCGCCGCGCAGTGCATCCGCACGGTGCGGTCGCCGGGTCCCATCAGGCTCAGCACGGAGTCCAGCGCCGCTCCGGTGGCGTTGCGGTAGTAGGTGCGCGCCCAGGTGTCCGCGCCCTGCGTCAGGACACAGGTCTGCGCCTCGATGCCGTCGGGGGAGGAGAGTTCGGGGCCGCAGCGGGCGGCGGTGGTGGCGGTGGCGAGGCCCGGACCGAGCAGCTCCGGATCGCGGCCGGCTGCGGCGGATGATGCCTTCTCGTCGTCGTGCCTGTCGCCGAGTCCACGGTCGTACGAGGGTTCGTACGGCGAACCGTAGGCGGCCTCCTGAGCAGAACGGCGTACAGCCGTTCCGCCACCGTCACCGACGGGGCCCGCGGAGGCCACGGCCAGCGGCAGCGCCACTGCGCATGCCACGACGCCCGCCAGGGCGAGCAGACGAACGTTCATGTGCGGACGATAACGAGCGGGCTCGGGCGCCACATGCCGTGCGCGCCCGACACCCCTACAACTCGGGCGCGCTCACACCCGTACGAGTGAGCGCGTCGACCACGGCATCCACCACCGCTTCCACGTCGGGCACCCAGGGCGCGGCCGAGCCGGGCAGCGGGGCGCGCTCCCAGCGGATGGCGCCCTGGCCGGTCTCCGACGGGGGCAGGGCCAGATAGCCGCCGTCGCCATGGAAGCGGAGCGAGCCGGGGACGAAGTCCTTGGCATAGAGCAGTTCGCCCAGTTGCTCCATGGAGTACGGCTTCACGAGCAACGCCCACCGGGTGGGCGAGGCGACCACCGGACCGAGCCGCATACCGCGGCGGTCGAGGGCGTCGAGGGCGTCGGCCGCCGCGAGGGCCGGCAGGCTGACCGCGCAGGGCGCCGTGCCTCCGGTGGCCAGGACGATGGGCGCGCCGGGCCGGTTGGTCCACCACCAGCGCACCATGCGCGCGTCGATGGAGGCCGCGAGGAGGCCGGGGTCGAAGGGGTGCGCACCGGGCACCGTGCACTCCGGGTTGGGGCATGCGCAGCGGGCCCGGCCCTCCGGGTCGGGCGCCACGCCCGGGAGCACCGGCCACTGCCATTCTGTCGCAAAGGTCAGAGCCGCGCTGATCAGGTCGGGCCCCCCGCCGTTCCGCCTGGGCAGGAGCCTGCGTCGCCTTCCGAGGATCTCGCGCATGAGCGCTCGTTCCTTTCCGTTGCACCGCTGGCAACACCGTGGACCACATCACACCATGTGTCGATCACTTCACTGTGCGTACCTGTTGGCGCATCACACCCCTGCTCCGGGCAAGGGGAACCCCAAGGGGTCGAGCGTTGGCCGTATCCGCGTCTCTACTACGTCTGTCAAAAAAACACGGCTGCGGCGCGGGGGTGGCGAAGTCTGGCGTTTTGCCGTCACACGTATTTCTCTCCGCCTCCGCCACGGGAGGATGGGGCACGGTCGTCGGTGGTTATGACGCCCGGGTCCGTCGCCAGGTTCCGGGTGGCCCCCAACCACCCCTGGCCTTCTCCGAGTACGTACCCATCACGACCGCTGTGACGCTCTGTGGAGCAAGGCCAGTCGACCGCAATGAACCGATACCCGAGGCAGTTTTAAGCCAACTTTGCCATTACGCAAGGGGTCCGACGGAACCCACAAGAGGCCCACGGACACCAGGAATCCCAGCAGGACAATGCTGGACATCTCCTCACGAGTGCGTGTACATGTGGAGACGTTGCCAGCGGCGCAGAATGACATGGGGGTTTGCGATGCTATGGAGCAATACGTACCGCTCTGAAGGCCGGGCACCATGAGCGCCCCTCACCCTCCGAAAGTGGCCGGAATCGATTCAACGCTCCCCACGCCCGCACACACTGTCGCGCCCGTCATCGCCGCCCCGGGCACACCTCCCGTGGCGAAGACGGCCGTCCCCCACGTCCCCCCGCCGGGCGCCCTCCTCCAGGACCGGCTGGCCGGCTGGGTCTCCGACCTCACAACCCTCCACGAACTCACCGAACGCCTGGCCCGTACCGACTCGCTCGATGCCGCGCTCCAGGAACTGCTGCGCGCCGGAGCCGCCCTCGTGGGCGCCCGGCGCGGTCTCGTCGTGCTGGAACCCGACGACGGCCGCGGCCCCGGCAGGACGGTCGGCCTGGGCCTCGCCCGGTCCGATCTCGGCCATATCGAGACCGTGCCCCGGGGTGCCCTGCCCTATGCGGCGCTCCTCGACACGGCGGCCGGACTGCCCGGCGGCGCCGGTGAGATCGTCCACCCCGACCTGTTCGCCGAGGACGGCCTCGACCCCCGCCACCGCGAAGTGGCCGTCCGCCTCGGCTACGCCGCCAGCTACGCCCTGCCCCTGTCCACCACGGCCGCCGGCCGACTGGGCGCGGCCGTCTGGTTCTACGACGAACCCGCCGAACCGCACGAGCGGCAGCGCCACCTCGCCGGCCTCTACGCCCGCTACGCCACCGAACACCTCGCCCGGCTGCTGGAACTGGAACGCACGCGCGCGTGCATGGCCACCATCGCCGAGGAGTTGCTCCCCTCCCGGCTGCCCCGGGTGGCCGGCGTCCAACTCGCCGCCCGGCACAGCAGCGGCCCGCGCGGCGGCGGCGACTGGTTCGACGCGCTGCCGCTGCCGGACGCCGCGCTCGGCCTCGCGGTCGGCTCGGTCACCGGTTCCGGTCCGAGCGCGGTCGCCGCGATGGGCCGACTGCGCGCGTCGCTGCGGGCGTACGCCGTGATGGAGGGCGAGGACCCGGTCGCCGTTCTGTCCGACCTCGAACTGCTGCTGCGCCTGACCGAACCGGCCCGCTCCGCCACCGCCCTGTTCGCCTACTGCGAACCCGCACTGCGCAAGGTCACCCTGGCCGGCGCGGGACACAGCCCGCCGCTGCTGATCGGCGAGCGGCGTACCGAGTTCGCGGAGACCTCCGTGTCCGCGCCCCTGGGGATGCTCGCCTGCTGGGAAGCACCGAGCGTGGAGATCCAGGCAGCGGCCGGAGAGACGGTTCTGCTGTACACCGACGGGCTGCTGCGCCGCACCGGCGACTCCATGGACCGCGCCTTCGCCCGGCTGCACGCGGCGGGTGCCGGCGCACCACGCGTGCTGCGCGGCGACCCGGGCGCCCTCGCCGACCACGTACTGCGGGCCATGCTGCCGGAGGGGCAGGGCATCGCGGACGGCGAGGAGGACATCGTGCTGCTGGCGGCGCGCTTCGACTGACCGTCGGCCCAAGGTCGGCCTGCCGCTTCGCAGGACCGCCGGCCGGGCGTCATCCCGGCCGTCGGCTGCCACCGGGCGGGCGAGCGCAACCCGACCACCGGGCGGGCGCGTAAGCCGGCCATCGGGCGGGCGCGAAGCCGGCCACCAGGCGGGAGCGAAGCCGGCATGACCGGTCACAGCAGGTCGTCCGCCCCAGGGTCCGGCGCGGTACGACCGTACGATGATGAGGGTCCCCCTGCTTGGGCGGAGCCCAGAGCGCCGAGTGCTCGGGGGAGGATCCGTGCCGTATCGAGGAGGATGACCGTGGCCGACGAACTCAACCCGGAAACCCCGGAGACTGAGTCGGAGGAGCCGATCAAACAGCGCAAGAACGGCCTGTACCCGGGCGTTTCCGACGAGCTCGCCGAGAACATGAAGTCCGGCTGGGCCGACACGGAGCTGCGCGACCTGAAGCCCATCGAGCAGGCCGAGCACACCGCGCGCCGCCGTGCCGCGCTGTCCGCCCGCTTCCCGGGCGAGCGCCTGGTCGTGCCCGCGGGCAACCTGAAGGTGCGCTCGAACGACACGGACTACCCCTTCCGGGCGTCGGTCGAGTACGCCTACCTCACCGGCAACCAGACCGAGGACGGCGTCCTCGTCCTGGAGCCCAGCGCCGACGGCCACCGCGAGACGATCTACCTTCTGCCCCGCTCCGACCGCGAGAACGGCGAGTTCTGGCTCTCCGGCCAGGGCGAGCTGTGGGTCGGCCGCCGCCACTCGCTCGTCGAGTCCGAGGCGCTGTACGGCATCCCGGTCGCGGACGTGCGCGAGCTGGCCCACGCACTGCGCGAGGCCACCGGCCCGGTCCGCGTCGTGCGCGGCCACGACGCGGAGATCGAGGCCGCGCTGACCGACAAGGTCACCGCCGAGCGCGACGAGGAGCTGCGCGTCTTCCTCTCCGAGGCGCGGCTGATCAAGGACGAGTTCGAGGTCGGCGAGCTGCAGAAGGCCGTCGACTCCACCATGCGCGGCTTCGAGGACGTCGTGAAGGTCCTCGACAAGGCCGAGGCGACCAGCGAGCGCTACATCGAGGGAACGTTCTTCCTCCGCGCGCGCGTGGAGGGCAACGACATCGGCTACGGCTCCATCTGCGCGGCCGGACCGCACGCCTGCACGCTGCACTGGGTCCGCAACGACGGCCCGGTACGCTCCGGCGACCTGCTCCTGCTCGACGCGGGCGTCGAGACGCACACGCTCTACACCGCGGACGTCACGCGCACGCTGCCGATCAACGGCACCTACAGCGAGATCCAGAAGAAGATCTACGACGCCGTGTACGACGCCCAGGAGGCCGGGATCGCGGCCGTCGCGCCGGGCGCCAAGTACCGCGACTTCCACGACGCCGCCCAGCGCGTGCTCGCCGAGCGGCTCGTCGAGTGGGGCCTGGTCGAGGGCCCGGTCGAACGCGTCCTGGAGCTGGGGCTGCAGCGCCGCTGGACCCTGCACGGCACCGGTCACATGCTCGGCATGGACGTCCACGACTGCTCGGCCGCGCGGACCGAGACGTATGTGGACGGCGTGCTGGAACCCGGCATGGTGCTGACGGTCGAGCCGGGCCTGTACTTCCAGGCGGACGACCTGACCGTGCCGGAGGAGTATCGCGGCATCGGCGTCCGTATCGAGGACGACATCCTGGTGACCGCGGACGGCAACCGGAACCTCAGCGCCGGACTGCCGCGCCGGTCGGACGAGGTCGAGGCGTGGATGGCCGGGCTGAAGGGCTGACGTCGTATCCGAATGGCCGGGTACCGGTGGGTACCCGGCCATTTCGGCTGCCGGTGGAGGGTGGCCGGTGGCCGGTGGCGGGTCGCGCGGTTCCCGCGCCCGTGGGAGGCACGGCGCCGACGTAGGCGTAAGAGGATCGTGGACGTAAGGGGATCGTGGACGTAGGGGGATTGTGAACGACTTCTGGACCGGTCTCGGTGTCGATCCGCGTATCGAACCGGACGCGGCGGACGGACGCCGGGCCGGGCTGGAGCGGGCGCTGCGGGACGCCGTACGGGACGGTCGGCTGACGCCCGGGACGCGGTTGCCGGCGACCCGGACGCTCGCCGCGGAGCTGGGCATCGCGCGGGGCACCGCGAAGGCGGCCTACGACCAGCTCGTCGCCGAGGGCTATCTGACCGCGCGGCAGGGCTCGGGCACCCGGGTGGCGGAGCTGGCGGCCGCGGGCGCGGACACGCCGGAAGCCGCGGCACACGCGCGTGCGCCGCGTTTCGATCTGCGGCCGGGCGGCCCGGACGCCGGGGCCTTTCCGGCGGCGGCCTGGCTGCGGGCGCTGCGCCGCGCCATCGCGGCGGCGCCGTCCCCGGCGTACGACTACGGCGATCCGCGCGGCCGGATCGAGCTGCGCACCGCGCTGTCGGAGTATCTGGGGCGGACGCGGGGGGTGCTGGCGCCGCCGGAGCGGATCGTGATCACTTCCGGGTTCGTGCAGGGTCTCGCGCTGCTCACGCGCGTGCTGGGCGGTGGCACGGTCGCCATGGAGGATCCGGGGCTGCCGTTCCACCGCGAGGTGGTCCGGCGCAACGGCGCCACCGTGGTGCCGGTGCCGGTCGACGAACGCGGGGCCCGAGCCGAGGAGTTGGGCGACGCCGCCGCCGTGCTGGTCACGGCCGCGCACCAGTTCCCGACCGGTGTGACACTGCACCCCGAGCGGCGGCGGGCGCTCGGCGACTGGGCACGCGCGCGTGACGGGCTGATCGTCGAGGACGACTACGACGGGGAGTTCCGCTACGACCGGCAGCCCGTCGGCGCGCTCCAGGGCATGGCGCCGGGCCGGGTCGTCTACCTGGGCACCGCCTCGAAAACGCTGGGCCCGGCGCTGCGGCTGGGCTGGATGGTGCTGCCGCCGCACCTGGTGGACGCGGTCGCCGACGTCAAGCTGCACAGCGACCACCACACCGAGTCCATCGGCCAGTTGGCGCTGGCCGACCTGATCGACAGCCACGCCTACGACCGGCACGTGCGCGCGTGCCGACTCCGGTACCGGCGCCGCAGGGACCGGCTCCTGGATCGGCTGGGCGCCGGCCGCCGGGTGAGCGGGATCGCGGCCGGCCTGCACGCCCTGGTGGAGGTCGCCGACGAGGCGGAGGTCCGCGGCCGGGCGGAGGCGGAGGGGCTGGTCCTGGGCTGCCTGGGCGACCACTGGCACGCACCCGGGGGCGACGGACGGCGGCAGGGGCTGGTCGTCGGGTACGGGACACCACAGGAACGGGTGTATCCGGAGGCGCTGGAGATCCTGGCCAGAGTGCTGGACGCCCGCTGAAGCGTCCGCCGGGCGGCGTTCTCCGGCGGCCGGTACGTGCGGGGCGTGTTTCGGCAGCCGGTGCGGTGCGCACGGGGCTTTCTCCGGCGGCCGGTGCGTACGAGGTGCTTTCCGGTGTCCGGTGTGTACGGGGCGCTTTCCGGTGGCCCAGTGACGGTGTGCGGCCCACTCTGGCGGCCCGTGTCGCGGGCGACGGCGTCAGGCGGCCCGTGCCTGCGGGAGGCGTATCCCAGCGGCCCGTTGCGTGTCAGGGGCGTTCTCCGGCCCGCGATGGCTGCGGGCGGCAGCATCAGACGCCCTGGGACTCCGGGCGGCAGTGTCGGACGGCTGGCGACTCCAAGCCGCAGCACCAAACGCCCCGCGACTCGAAGCGACAGTGTCAGACGGCTCGCGGCTCCAAGCGGCGCATTCCGACAGCCCGTTGCACCTCAGCGGCGCCCCCGGTCGCCACGACTCCTGGCGGCAGCATCAGCCCTCCGACTCCAAGACCGTGGTGTGTCAGCGGCGATCCCCGGCTGCCGGTGCGGCGGCGCCGGCCTCTGTCGCCGTACCGCCTGCCTCCAGCACTCCAGCACTCGGCGGGCACCCGCCTGCACCTGGCGCAGGCCGAGCGGGCCCGCACTGTGCAGGAGTTCGGTGCCCTGCGAGGACGTCCAGGCGGGCCTGTGCCTCGGTGGCACCGACCGCACGCGGCGGCGCGGGGCGGGCGCCCGGGGGGCGGCCCGGTCGGTGTGCGCCGCGATCCGCCGGGCGGTCGCGGTGGATGCGCGCGCTTCGGCCGTCGGCGTCGGTGCCGACGCGGTCGCCGCGACCGGCAGGCCCGGCGCCCACAGGGCGCCCCGGTGGCCGTAGCCGGCCAGGCACACCAAGTGCTCGGTGCGCCGCATGATCGCGCCGAGTTCCGCGCGTAGCCCAGGGGCCGGTGCGGCGGCCATCGCCCCTGCCGCGAGGCCGGGTGCCAGCGCCTTGGCCGACCAGCGCAGGGAGCGGTGGAGCGTTGGTCCCGGTGGTCGGCCGGGGTGCCCGGTTCACGCGGGTCGGGCAGGCCGGGCTTGCAGGTCAGCGCCGATTGGGCTTGTGCGCGTCGACGGCCGCCCGCGCCAAGGCATCGTCCGCACTGCTGCTCATACGAGAGGAAGCCGGGCCCGGCGCTTGTCAGGGACATCAGCACAGACGGAGCGGCGGCTGCGAAGACGCGGGGCCGGAAGTCACCGGGCGCCGGCGGTCACGCCGTGAGCAGGATGGGGTCCTTCGTCCACTTGAGCATCTTGTCGAAGCTCACCACCGTGCCGCCGCGGCCCGGCTTGTTGCCGATGTGGACGTGATCGGCGAGTTCCCGGATCAGGCACAGCCCACGGCCGTGCTCCGCGTCCACGCGCGCGGTACGGATGGCCGGAGGGCGCGCGAAGCCCGGCCCGGAGTCGGTCACCTCGATGCGGCACTTCTCGCCGTCCAGGTAGGCGGTCACGCGGTACGCCTCCGAAGCGCCGCGCACGGTGTCCCCACCGTGCTCGACGGCGTTCGCGCATGCCTCGCTGAGGGCGACGGACAGATCGTAGGAGATGTCGGGGTCCACGCCCGCCGTCTCCATGGTGCCGAGCAGCAGCCGTCTCGCGAGGGGAACGCTCGCGGCTTCGCGGCGCAGATGGAGTGACCACCAGATGCTCATGCTCCAGCCTCCTGGCCGCGGTTCGACATACCGTTACCTATTGCCGCGGGCACGCTCGTGTAAGCACACCCATGACGTGACGCCGCCCATACGGCGGATGCGGTCGGGCAGGAATCGGTGTATGGGGGACTTTCGGACCTGCCGTGGGGCACGCGGGGCTTCAGTGGGATGATGAGCCCGCCATGTCTGCCCCTCACCCGCGTACGGTGCGCTCCGGAGACCGACTCCGGATCCTGCGGGCCGCGGTGTTCGCCGCGGCCTGTGTCGTGCTGGCCGCGGCCGGGCACACGCTGGCCTCCTGCGCCCCCGTCCCGCTCTGGACGCTGGGCGTCGGATTCCTGGGCTGCATGGCGCTCGTGGTGCCGCTCGCCGGCCGGGAGCGCTCGCTGCCGGGCATCGCCGCGCTGCTGGCGTTCGGCCAGACCGCGCTGCATGTGCTGTTCGGACTGGGTCAGCACGGTACGGCCGCCATGGCGTCCGGCGCGGTGTCGACGGGTTCGACGGTGGCTCCGGGTTCGATGGGGTCGATGGGCTCCATGGACTCGATGGGTGGGATGAGCGACGCCGCGCTGGTCGAACAGGCCGCGCGGCTCGTCTGCGGTGCCGGCGCGGCGGCGATCACCCCGGCCCACGCCTACCGGCTGCTGGCCGACTCCCGGCTGATCAACGGCTCGGGCCCGGCCGCCGCGCAGCACGCGGCCGCCGCCACCGGTTCCTCCGGGTCCTCCCCCGCCGCGCTGCTGCCGTCGCTGCCCATGCTGCTCGGCCACGTCCTCGCGGCGGTCGCCGTCGGCTGGCTGCTGCGCCGCGGCGACCTGGCCCTGCTGCGTCTGATGGAACTGTCGGCGCATGGAGTCACCGAGGCGGCGCTCGTACGGTCCCTGCGCGGGGCGCTCGCGCTGGCCCGCGCTCTGTGCGGCGGGCTCCAGGCCGAACCGGGCCCCGGCCCGCGTCACCGGCGTACCGCGCGCGACGAAGCGCCCGCCCCGCACACCACCGCGCTCCAGCACACGGTGGTCCGGCGCGGTCCGCCGACCGTCACCGCACTCGTCCTCGCCGCCTGACGCGACGGACCGCCGCTCCACCGGAATCCGGAGGGAGGGGGCCGGCCGCCGTCGTGCGGCACGCGCGCGTGCGCAACGCGCGCCCCTCTTCCAGACCGGAACCACCGGAACTCACTCGGAGTGGAGTGCTTTCTGCCATGAAGGCTTCTCGTATCACGGCTTCCCGCATCACGACTTCTCGCATCACGACTTCTCGCATCACGGCTTCCCGTGTCGCCGCCGTCACCGCTGTCGCCGGCTCGGCCGTCCTCGCCCTGTCCGCCCCCGCCTTCGCGCACGTGTCCGTGCAGCCGGAGGGCACGGCGGCCAAGGGCGGCTACGCGGTCGTCGACTTCAAGGTCCCCAACGAGCGCGACAACGCCTCGACCACCAAGCTGGAGATCAGCCTCCCCGCCGAGCACCCGCTGGCCTCGGTGATGCCGCAGCCGGTCGACGGCTGGGACGTGAAGGTCACCAGGTCCAAGCTGGACAAGCCCCTTGAGTCGCACGGCGAGAAGATCAGCGAGGCCGTCACCAAGGTCACCTGGACCGCCAACGGCAAGGGCATCGAGCCCGGCTTCTTCCAGAAGTTCCCGCTGTCCGTCGGCGCCCTGCCCGAGGACACCGACCAACTCGTGTTCAAGGCGATCCAGACGTACTCCAACAAGGAGGTCGTGCGCTGGATCGAGGTGCCGCAGGAGGGCCAGGCCGAACCGGAGAACCCGGCCCCGGTGCTCGCCCTGTCCGCCGCCGAGGAGGACGGGCACTCCTCCTCGGGCGCCGACAGCGCCTCCGACAAGTCGGACACGACGGGCAAGACCGAGAACGCGGCCGCCGACACGAAGGCCGCGGACTCCTCCGGCGGCAGCGACACCACCGCACGCGTACTCGGCATCGTCGGCATCGTCGTCGGTGTGGCGGGCGTCGGGTACGGCGTGGCCGCCGGGCGTCGGCGGACCAACGCCTGAGTCCGCTCGCCAGCGGCGGGGGGGGGCGGGGGGGCCGGGCCCGCCCGGGGGCCCCGCCGGGGGCGCCCGGTGTAGGATATCTGTGTATTATTTTTTTGATATTATGGGTGTGATGCG